>NZ_QDKJ01000020.1:0-45930 GCF_003115815.1 Brenneria roseae subsp. americana
TTGCTGACCACCTCCATAGGAGGTGGTGTTTATGCAGGGATAAAAAAGGGTATTCAGCAAGCTGAATACCCTTGGTTGTTTTTTTCCGTAGCGCGTCAAGATGTCGTCGTGGTATTTCGCGGCGGACACCGCTCCAGCAGCTCTACGCTGCCGTCAGTATTATCCTGCTCAAGATACACATCAAATCCCCACAGGCGATGAACATGTTTCATCACTTCACGGCTGCTTTTATCCAGCGGCGCACGATTGTGGGGAATATAGCGTAACGTCAGCGAACGGTTACCGCGCAAATCCACATTCCATACCTGAATATTGGGTTCCAGATGACTCAGATTATATTGCGCGGACAACTCCTGACGGATTAAGCGATAACCTTCTTCATCATGAATCGCGGCAATTTCCAGATAGTTGTTGTGATCGTCATCCAGCACGGTAAACAGCCTGAAATCCCGCATGACTTTTGGTGACAGGAACTGGCTGATGAAACTTTCGTCTTTGAAGTTCTGCATGGCAAAATGCAACGTATCCAGCCAGTCCTTACCGGCGATATCCGGGAACCAGTAGCGGTCTTCTTCCGTGGGCTCCTGGCAGATGCGTTTAATGTCCTGGAACATGGCAAACCCCAGAGCATAAGGGTTGATGCCGTTGTAATATGGACTGTTGTATGGCGGCTGATAGATTACGTTGGTATGGCTATGCAGAAACTCCATCATGAAACGCTCCGATACCCGACCTTCATCATAAAGATGATTGAGGATCGTGTAGTGCCAGAACGTGGCCCAGCCTTCATTCATGACCTGAGTCTGTTTTTGCGGATAGAAATACTGACTGACTTTACGCACGATACGCAAAATTTCACGCTGCCACGGTTCCAGTAGCGGCGCGTTCTTTTCCATAAAGTACAACAGATTTTCCTGCGGCTCCTGGGGAAAGCGACGGGCTTGTTCAGGTGAGATACCCTGTTCGCGGCGTGGCAGCGTTTTCCACAGTTCGTTAACCTGACTTTGCAGATATTCTTCGCGGCTTTTTTGCCGGGATTTTTCCTCTTCCAGTGAAATTTTCTGCGGCCGTTTGTAGCGATCTACGCCGTAATTCATCAAGGCATGGCAGGAGTCCAGCAGGCGCTCAACTTCTTCGACGCCATAGCGCTCTTCACAGCGCGAGATATACTGGCGGGCAAAAATCAGATAGTCGACGATAGAGCCGGCATCGGTCCAACTGCGGAACAGATAGTTTCCTTTGAAGAACGAGTTATGCCCATAGCAGGCATGCGCCATGACCAGCGCTTGCATGGGCATGGTGTTTTCTTCCATCAGATAGGCAATACAGGGATCGGAATTGATAACGATTTCGTACGCCAGCCCTTGTTGACCGTGCTTGTAGCGCTGCTCGGTTTCAATGAACTTTTTCCCGAACGACCAGTGAGCATAATTGATTGGCATGCCGATACTGGAATAGGCATCCATCATCTGCTCCGACGTAATCACTTCAATTTGATGCGGATACGTATCCAGCCGATAAAATTTCGCTACCCGATCTATCTCATCAAGGTAGACCTGTAATAGCTCGAACGACCAGTCTGGCCCGTCATCAAGACGATTAGGTTTTTTTACCCGATTATCAGTCGATATAGCCATCAGCGCGCCCCCTACATGACAATCTGCACGGTATCGTACAGACATTATTAATCGTAGCTCAATCTGGTAAAAGTAGTGAGAAAACGGTGGGTTGGGAAAAAATATTCATGGGATGAATATGTATCATACGATGCGTGACCGGGAAAAGAATAATAGATAAATGCTATATCTGCGCCTGATGACAATTTTTATCTAAATGCTAGAGTAGTCTTCTATTCCACTATTAAAGTGGTTTTTTATTCCAATGGATAGGTAATTGACCAGCATATTGCATGGTAATTAGGAAAAAGAGAGGGGATACGTAAAGATGCGGGTTGTGATTCTGGGGAGTGGCGTTATTGGTGTCTCTACCGCATGGTATCTGGCTCAAGCCGGACATGAGGTCACCGTCATTGATCGGCAGCCTGAGCCAGCGCTTGAAACCAGCGCTGCCAATGCCGGTCAGATATCGCCTGGCTACTCCGCCCCTTGGGCGGCGCCGGGCGTACCGCTGAAAGCGATTAAATGGATGTTCCAACGTCATGCGCCGTTGGCTATTCGCCCTGATTTCACCACCGAACAGCTGCGCTGGATGTGGCAGATGCTGCTCAATTGCGATAGCCGTCATTACAACGTCAACAAGGCGCGGATGGTTCGGCTGGCTGAATACAGCCGGGATTGTCTGCAGAAATTACGTCAGGATACCCCTATTCAGTATGAGGGACGGCAGGGGGGAACGCTACAGTTGTTCAGAACCGAACAGCAGTATGAAAATGCCGCTCGCGATATCGCGGTGCTGGACGATGCGGGGGTGCCGTATCAATTGCTGACCAACATGCAACTCTCAGCCGTTGAGCCTGCGCTGGCGAATGTGACGGAAAAACTCGCGGGTGGTTTGCGTCTGCCCCATGATGAAACCGGTGATTGCCAGATGTTTACCCGTCATCTGGCCAAAATGACAGAAGCGCACGGCGTGGTATTCAAACTGGGTCATGAAATCCGTCATCTGCAGGTGGAAGGTCAGCAGGTAACGGGTGTGCAGTATGGCGGGGAAGTGATAACGGCTGACGCTTATGTCATGGCCTGTGGCTCCTATTCGACGGGATTGCTGCGCGATTGGTTCAATATTCCGGTCTATCCGCTGAAAGGCTATTCACTGACCATTCCACTGGCGGACGATGCCGCCGCACCGGTGTCTACCGTGCTGGATGAAACCTATAAAGTGGCGATTACCCGCTTCGATCAACGTATTCGCGTGGGGGGATGGCGGAGATTGTTGGTTTCAATACGGCGTTGAACCCAAAGCGTCGCGAGACGCTGGAAATGGTGGTCAGAGATTTGTATCCTCATGCCGGTCATGTTGAGCAGGCGGTGTTCTGGACGGGATTACGTCCGATGACGCCAGACGGCACGCCGCTGGTAGGGCGCTCGCCACTAAAAAATCTCTATCTGAATACGGGGCATGGTACGTTGGGCTGGACAATGGCCTGTGGATCGGGACAACTACTGGCGGACATCATTTCAGGAAAAACGCCGGACATTCAATCCGATGATTTATCCTTGTCGCGCTATGACCAATAACTAGGCCAGGCAGGATAGGTAGCCTAAATGAACCCGGTCCCTCTGAACCACTCAGTGGCCGGGCGGTTTCAGGGCGAACGTATTGGCCATCCGTCATTTTAGCGCTGAGCCAACGGCGTAATGCGACCTTTCAGATATCCCTACCGTTGTTTACACAGCGCGATGGCAGAGGCGTCAGACGATGAGAAGAGGGACCGCAGAACAGCAAAAGACATCGTTCTGATGGAGTATAGAATCAACCAGATTGATAACCTGGCTGATTCTACCGGTAGAATAATCGACGTATTAATGACCAACAGTTTGTTTGCGGAAAAGTTCACGAAACACCGGATAGATATCATCCGGATCGCGAATATGTTGCATGGCAAAATTATCAAATTCCTCCCGCAACATTTCGTACTCGCGCCATAGCGTCTGATGTGAGCGCCGGGTGATTTCGATGTAACTGTAATAACGAACCATCGGGAGCAGTTGATTTGCCAGAATCTGATGGCACAGCGGGGAGTCATCAGCCCAGTTATCGCCATCGGATGCCTGTGCGGCATAGATATTCCACTGCGATGGATCGTATCGTTCACGGACCACATCCTCCATGAGTTTTAACGCGCTGGATACGATAGTTCCACCCGTCTCCTGAGAGTAGAAGAACTCTTGCTCATCGACCTCTTTGGCTTGTGTGTGATGGCGAATATACACGACATCGACATTTTTATAGCTCCTGCTGAGAAACAGATAGAGCAGGATATAAAAACGTTTGGCCATGTCTTTGGTTGCCTGGTCCATCGAACCAGAAACGTCCATCAGACAGAACATCACGGCCTGACTGGATGGCTCGGCCCGGCGTTCGTAATTTTTATAGCGAAGATCAAATGTATCAATAAATGGAACGCGGGCAATTTTTTGGCGCAGTTCCGCAATATCCTGGCGTAAACGCTCTTCCTCCAGCAGTTGGGCCGGTTCAGTGTGCTCCAGTTGGTCCAGCGTATCTTCCAGCGCGTGCAGTTCCCGACGTTTGCCCGCTGTCATTGCCATGCGGCGTGCAAGCGAGTTTTGCAGCGAGCGCACGACGCTGATATTGGCGGGAACACCGTTTGCTGTGTACCCCGCGCGGTGAGTTTTGTATTCGTTCATCTGGCGATGCTGCGTTTTCTTCAAATTGGGCAGCGCCAGATCTTCAAACAGCAGGTCCAGATATTCATCCTTGGATATCTGAAATACAAACTCATCCTGGCCTTCACCATCTTTACTGGCATCGCCCTGACCGGAACCGCTGCCACCACCTCCTTGTGGCCGCTCGATGCGATCGTTTTGTACAAAGTGGTCATTTCCCGGATGGACGCGATGGCGGCGTCCCCCGCGAGCCTGATGAAACATGGGTTCGTTGATGTCCCCATTGGGGATCGAAACAGACTCCCCACTTTCGATATCGGTCACCGAACGCTTATTAATGGCCTCGGAAATCGACTGTTTTATTTGCGACTTATAGCGGCGTAAAAAGCGCTGGCGGTTAACCATGCTCTTGTTTTTGCCATTCAGCCGTCGATCAATGAAATAGGCCATACTTCCCCCAAACGACATTGCCAACTTCATGCATCATTATGATGATTTCCTCACCCGCAGATACCATTCGCACAGCAAACGTACCTGTTTACGGGTGTAGCCTTTCTCCATCATCCGATCGACAAAATCATCATGCTTTTTCTGTTCATCCGTTGAGGTTTTGGTGTTAAACGAAATGACAGGCAACAATTCTTCGGTATTGGAGAACATTTTCTTCTCGATTACCGTCCGCAATTTTTCGTAACTGGTCCAGTTCGGATTACGTCCGTTGTTGTTTGCACGGGCACGCAGTACAAAGTTGACGATTTCGTTACGGAAATCTTTGGGGTTGCTGATACCTGCCGGTTTTTCGATCTTCTCCAGTTCGGCGTTAAGGGATTCCCGGTCAAACAATTGGCCGGTGTCCGGATCGCGATATTCTTGATCCTGAATCCAGAAGTCGGCATAGGTGACATAACGGTCAAATATGTTCTGTCCGTATTCAGAATAGGATTCCAGATAGGCGGTCTGAATCTCTTTACCGATAAATTCCGCATACTTAGGAATCAGATAACCTTTCAGGTGCTCCAGATATTTCTCTGCCAGATCTTGTGGGAACTGTTCACGTTCGATTTGCTGCTCCAGCACATAGAAAAGATGTACCGGATTCGCCGCGACTTCACTGTGATCGAAGTTGAACACGCGCGAAAGGATTTTAAACGCAAAGCGGGTTGAAAGACCGTTCATGCCTTCATCCACGCCGGCATAGTCACGGTATTCCTGATAAGACTTCGCTTTCGGGTCGGTATCTTTCAGGCTTTCACCGTCGTATACCCGCATTTTGGAGTAGATGCTGGAGTTCTCCGGTTCTTTCAGGCGAGAAAGAATGGAGAAACGGGCCAGCGTTTCCAGCGTTCCCGGCGCGCAAGGCGCATGAGTCAGTTCGCTGTGGTTAAGCAGTTTGTCGTAAATTTTGACTTCTTCCGAGACGCGCAGGCAATACGGCACTTTCACGATATAGACGCGGTCAAGGAACGCTTCATTGTTTTTGTTGTTACGGAACTGAACCCATTCCGATTCATTGGAGTGAGCCAGAATGATGCCGTTGAATGGCAGGGCGGCAATGCCTTCCGTACCGTTGTAGTTGCCTTCCTGCGTTGCCGTCAGCAGGGGATGCAGCACTTTAATCGGGGCCTTGAACATTTCCACGAATTCCATGATGCCCTGGTTGGCGCGACAGAGGGCGCCAGAATAACCATAAGCATCGGGATCGTTCTGGGCATAGTGTTCCAGCTTGCGGATATCGACTTTACCCACCAGCGCCGAAATGTCCTGGTTATTTTCGTCACCGGGTTCGGTCTTGGCGATACCCACCTGCGCGAGAATGGAAGGCCATACTTTGACAACCTTGAACTTGGTGATATCGCCGCCGAAATCCTGCAGGCGTTTGGCCGCCCATGGCGACATGATGGTGCCCAGATAGCGTCGCGGAATGGCGTACTCTTTTTCCAGGATCGCGGCGTCTTCCTGCGGGTTGAACAGGCAGAGCGGGTGATCGTTGACCGGGCTGCGCTCACCGTTGGCGCTGAGAATATAGATAGGGACACGTTGCATCAGCACTTTCAGGCGCTCCGCCAGAGACGATTTCCCGCCGCCGACCGGCCCCAACAGATACAGAATCTGTTTCTTCTCTTCCAATCCTTGCGCCGCGTGCTTCAGATAAGACACGATTTGTTCTATGGCATCTTCCATCCCATAAAACTCTTCAAAAGCAGGATAACGGGCAATAACCCGATTCGAGAATAAACGGGATAAACGCGATTCATGAGCGGTATCCACCATCACGGGTTCACCGATAGCCATTAACAATCGCTCAGCAGCGTTGGCATACGCGCTACGATCCTGCTGACAGATAGTAAGGAATTCCTGCAGTGTGAACTCTTCGTCCTTGGCAGCGTCGTAACGCTGACGGTAGTGATCAAATATGTTCATAGCGATGCCCGTCCTTCGTCGATTAGCACAGATTAAGAGAGCGTATTGAGTGCATACAGCCTATATAATGTATACTCGCCCTTCAAATGGCAGCAGTGTGGTTTCCTTTACTGATTCCATTCGTTGGATTATCCCGGTTCCTGATGACTCGTTCCGTCGCCGCTTTGCCGCACATTGAAATTGATTGAGTATAATGCTCTCCGAAAGAAGAAATCATCCTGAGTACAGCAACCCTTATGCCAACTTGTCGCTCAGGGCAATCTTGCAATTTTATGCATGGCTGCTGACCCGGAAAATTTCACCTTCTGTATTAAAGCGTAGTTTGCCATCCGTAAAATTTCCTCTACTCGATGGACATATTTTTAAGACATTTCAATGACTCACTTCTTTACGATCGTGTGTATTATCCCACAGGATGGGCGTTGGGACTGAATATCACGCATTCGTCATACGGCGGTTTTATTGATATAACGTATTCGCTTATCTTATTTTTAATTAATCTGATATAGAGGCGGTGGGTCGCGAAGGCGTCACTCTGGGTCGTATCCATATGCAATAGGAAAATAAAAACAGTGAAAAACTTTCAAGTATGTCTGTTGGCCGCGTTTGTTTCTGGCGCCATTGCATTGCCTTCCGCCTATGCGGCTGAGGTGTCTTTAGGCGTTGGGGCTATCGGTGCAACGTCAGTGTACCGTGGTGTTGATAATCACGTTTATCCTCTTCCTGTACTGAGTTATGAAAGCGAAAATTTTTATTTTCGCGGTTTAGGCGGTGGTTACTATCTGTGGAATGATGGTGCCAATCATCTTTCGCTGACCGCGTATTACCTGCCATTAAGCTTTAAACCCGGTGACAGTGACGATCGGCGGATGAAGCAACTGGATAAACGCCGCGGAACGCTGATGGCCGGTATGGCTTATCGTCATATTGCCGACTGGGGCGAAATTCGTACCGTACTGGCGGGGGATACCCTGGATTACAGTAACGGTTTCGCCTGGGATACCGCCTATCTTTACCGTTTCACTATGGGCGATCTGAGCCTCACCCCCGGTATCGGCGCAACCTGGTTCAGTGAGAATATGAACCGCTATTACTACGGCGTCAGCAGCAGTGAATCCGCGCGTTCAGGTTTTTCACGCTACCGTCCGGGCGATGGTTGGGCGCCGTATCTGGAACTCAGTGCGAATTATCAGATCAACTCAAGTTGGAGCACTTGGGCGGTGGGCCGTTATACGCGCTTATCTGACGAGATAAAAGATAGCCCGATTGTGGATAAAAGTTACAGTGCTTTGATGAGCGTAGGCGTTAGCTATCGGTTCTGATGAAAGGACGGCGCTGTTGGTGCATTTGCTGCACTAAAATGGGGTGATGTCACCCCATTTGCACATTAATGGAGCAATGAGCCTCGTGCTATTTTGTTCAGAGAAGGACGACGCTCAATGACTATCAAAAACGGCGGGAGTGTTTTTCAATGTGGCAAAGTAACGGCGTGAAAGAGGGTGGGCGGCAAGCCGCCATAAGAAAAGTAACTTTTCCAGATGGAACCACGGTTCCTGCGATTGGGCAGGGAACATGGTATATGGGTGAAGATGCCGATCTGAGAGAGCAGGAGGTTAATGCGCTACAGGTTGGCATAGAACACGGATTGACGTTGATCGACACGGCAGAAATGTACGCCGATGGCGGCGCAGAAGACGTTGTTGGCGAAGCCATTCGTGGACAACGCGATAAGGTCTATCTGGTTTCCAAAGTGTATCCGCACAATGCGGGCGGCCAGAAAGCCATCAACGCCTGTGAGCGAAGTTTACAGCGTCTGCAAACGGATTATATCGATTTGTACCTGCTGCACTGGCGCGGTGGTTTTCCGTTGATTGATACGATTGTCGCCATGCAGAAGTTACAGCAGGCGGGGAAAATCAGACAGTGGGGCGTCTCCAATCTGGATATTCAGGATATGCGGGAGCTATGGTCGCTTGATGGCGGCAAGGCCTGCCAAACCAATCAGGTGCTTTATCATCTGGCGTCGCGCGGGATTGAGTTCGATTTATTGCCATGGTGCCAACAACATCATGTCCCGGTCATGGCTTACTGTCCGTTGGCGCAGGCTGGCCGTTTACGCGATGATTTGCTGTCGCATCCGGTGGTGAGTCGCATTGCCGAGCAGCGAGGGATAACGCCTGCCCAGGTTTTGCTCGCGTGGGTCATTCGTCATTCAGACGTCATTGCGATCCCCAAAGCCAGTACGGAACAACATGTGATAGAGAATGCAGGCGCCCTGAAGATCGTGCTTTCACCAGAGGAACTGGCGATGTTGGATCAGGCGTTTCCTGCCCCCACGCACAAGCAACATCTGGATGTGGTATAGGTAAACATAAACCCCATCACCTGAGCCAGATGATGGGGGATGTGTGCGTTTACGCCGGTAATTAGAGAAATGGCCGGCGTCGTTATTTTTTGATACGAATAACGCTGGTCAATCGTGCCGGAGACTGGAGGCTGGCGGTGAATGGCTGGTTAATGCGTGCGGTTTCTACACACACAAAGGTTTTATAGCCGTCATCGGTCATATCGCTGATGGTATGCGACAGTTCTGCGCCGGGGTTCCAGGATACGACATCACTGTGGTGAGTGTGATGCACTTCAATTGTGCGTTGCAGCACCGGGTCATTAATCACGCTAATGGACTGCGGATGGGTGTAAATCCGGTCTGTCCGATCGGTAAAGACCAGATCGCCTTGCGCGGTAGACAGCTTGCCCTGATTAACTTTATCGATAAATTGCTCACCCAGCCCGCTGATGCTGATTTTGCTGATATCGCCGATCTCGAAGTAGGTATGCAATGCGCTGGTGATACTGTAATCCCCGTGCGCTTCCAGCTCGATGCGGCACTCTTTCCCCAAATGGAAACGGGCAATCAGTGTAAATTCATGCGGCCAGGCGGCGCGGGTTTGCTCGTTGTCACGTAATGTGAATGCGAGTTGAACGCCATCGTCATCTTCGCTGTGAGAAGTAAACTCCCATGGCAACAGACGAGCAAAGCCGTGGTTAGGTTCGGCGAACGGGCCAAACCAGGGGAAACAGATGGGCACACCGCCGCGAATAGCCACATGCCCGGTGAATGGCGTGTTGTCGCTCAGCCACAGAACCGGCGCTTCATCGGTTGGCTGCCAGTGCAACAGGTGTGCGCCCTGTAGCGTAACGGCGGCACGAACCTGTGGATGCTCAACGACAATGGCGGGTAACTGGTCTAACTGACGTTGGCTAATGGTTGGCGTAATTTGTTTTGTGATGGGAAGCTTGAAGATTTTATCGTTCATGATATTGCCTTTTATGGTTGTTGTTCATAAGCAAATAAATGCTCGTCAGGCGGCAAATAAAAAGGGCGACACATGGTCGCCCTTCATCATCGAATCATCATCGATACTTATTTAGAGATATGAGCAATCAGATCCAATACTTTGTTGGAGTAGCCAGTTTCGTTATCGTACCAGGAAACCAGTTTCACAAAGTTATCGTTCAGTGCGATACCTGCTTTGGCATCGAATACGGAAGTCAGTTTTTCACCGTTGAAATCGGTAGAAACAACGTCATCTTCAGTGTAGCCCAGAACGCCTTTCAGTTCGCCTTCCGCAGCCGCTTTGATTGCCGCACAGATTTCTTTGTAAGAAGCTGGTTTTTCCAGGCGTGCAGTCAGGTCAACAACAGAAACGTTCGGAGTAGGAACGCGGAACGCCATACCGGTCAGTTTACCATTCAGCTCAGGAATAACTTTACCTACGGCTTTAGCCGCGCCGGTAGAAGACGGGATGATGTTCTGGGAAGCGCCGCGGCCGCCGCGCCAGTCTTTGTGAGACGGGCCGTCAACGGTTTTCTGAGTCGCGGTGGTAGCGTGAACCGTGGTCATCAGCGCTTCAACGATCCCGAAGTTGTCGTTGATAACTTTAGCCAGCGGAGCCAGGCAGTTAGTGGTACAAGATGCGTTAGAAACGATTTCCTGACCTGCGTAAGCTTTGTGGTTTACGCCCATAACAAACATCGGGGTGTCATCTTTGGACGGCCCAGTCAGAACCACTTTCTTGGCACCGGCGGTGATGTGCTTACGTGCAGTTTCGTCAGTCAGGAAGATACCCGTTGCTTCAGCAACAACGTCAACGTTGACTTCGTTCCACTTCAGGTTAGCTGGATCTTTTTCTGCGGTGACGCGGATGGTTTTACCGTTAACAACCAGGTGGCCATCTTTAACTTCAACGGTGCCGTTGAAACGGCCATGAGTAGAGTCATACTTCAGCATGTAAGCCATGTATTCGGCATCTAACAGGTCGTTGATGGCAACGATTTCGATGTCAGAACGTTCTTGTGCAGCGCGAAAAACAATACGGCCGATACGGCCAAAACCGTTGATACCTACTTTGATAGTCATATATTCCACCAGCTAATTGGTTAGTGAATAAAAGGTTGGTTGTAAAATTACAAAAACCTTGCTGAGCGTCAAGCGGAATCGTGTCAATAGTTGCTGTAAGTCAAACCTATGACCAACCTTTGAACGAAATTCCACCTTTGCTGTAACTAAAGAACATCTAAGACTGCTATGTGGGCGTAATACATCATATAAAGCCCGATTTACTCAAAATTGTGACATTTGTCACAATTGAGTGTTGTTCATGATAATGGTGTTTATATTAAGCCAAAATGGCCTGCAAGGTTGTTAATTTTTTGTTATAATTAGTGATTATTTTGATAGATGACACATTTTGCGAGATTTCCATGACAAACGATCCCACCCGGCAAACGCCGTCAGATGACGTTGATCTGACCGAAATTCAACGTTATGTCACACAGTTGCGGGGCACAGAACCGGCTTTCTCCGGCAAATTGCTGCATAATAAACGGACCGGCGTATACCACTGCCTCTGCTGTCAGTCTCCGTTATTCTATTCCGATAATAAATATGATTCTGGCTGTGGCTGGCCGAGTTTTGATCAGCCCGTGTCGTCGGAAGCGATTCGCTACCTTGACGATGATTCGCACAATATGCGCCGTATTGAGATTCGCTGCGGGCATTGTGACGCGCATCTGGGACACGTCTTTCCCGATGGCCCTAAAACCACGGGAGAACGCTACTGCGTAAATTCTGCCTCACTCAGCTTCATTGACGATGTTGATGGCGAGAGAGTCGACGGTTAATCCGCGATATATTGGTGCTGCCTGGCCGGAAACGCCCGTTTTAGCTTTAAACGATTCAGCTGTAAATGCTGATTTGGCTATGTCAGCGCCAGACAAAACCCATGAATATTTCACTTTGCAGGACCAGGATATGCAACTCGATGACCTGATTGAGGCAATGACGCCAGAAATTTATCAACGGCTGGCAACGGCGGTAGAATTGGGAAAATGGCCTGATGGCGTCGCGTTATCGGCAGAGCAGAAAGAGAACTGCCTGCAAATGGTGATGATGTGGCAAGCTCGTCATAATGAGCAGGCGGAACATATGACGATCGGAACCAACGGCGAGATCGTGATGAAAAGCAAGCAACAACTCAAGCAACAGTTCCATGACGACGCTGCTATTATCAAGCTCAAACCTCAGCAATAACCAATAATCCCGGACATCATGGCATGCCGGAGCAAAGCGTTATTCCCCGGCAATAATACGTGGCGACTCAGGCTGTCAGGCTGGCGATAACCTGCTCCAGACCGAGCAGTTTGGCGCCATGTTGTTCCATCTCCTTCAAGGCACTCTGGCTGTCGTCAGGGCGAAGATTTACCCCACGACACCCGTCGATCAGCACGTCGGTTTCATACCCCAGAGTAAGCGCGTCCAGCACGCTGAATTTCACACAGTAATCGGTAGCCAGTCCCATCACGGTCAGATGGGTAATATTCCGCGCTTTTAGCCAGCCGTCGAGCCCGGTCTCGGCGCGATGTCCGTTATCAAAGAATGCACTGTAGCTGTCTATGTCGGACTGCGTGCCTTTCTGAACGACCCAGGTGATGGCCTGTTGATTTAACGCTGGATGGAATTGCGCGCCAGCCCCGCCTTGTACGCAATGCACGGGCCACCATATTTGCGGTAAACCGTGCAGTTCTCCCACTTCGCCTACGTTCGCATGGGCATTAACGGCAAAACTGCCGTGATCGGCAGGGTGCCAGTCCTGACTGGCAATCACCGGGATGTTGGCTGGCAGACAGGCGCTGATAGCGCGATTGGCAATCTCAATGACCCGATCGCCTTCGTTGACAGCCAATGCACCACCGGGACAAAAGTCATTTTGTAAATCAATCAATAACAGCGCTCTGTTCATGGTTTAACTCCGTGATTGACTCAATGTTCAGTCTTTATCGCTCAACTCGCCCCGCAAATTTTTCTGCATCAGTTGCCGGATTTCGTCGGGATTAAGTGCCTGCTGGCTTAGCAGATAGTGCAGTTTGGTCAGGGCCGCTTCCACCGTCATATCAAAGCCGCTGATGACGCCGGCCTGCGCCAGTGCATTGCCGGTAGCATAACCGCCCATATTTACCCGTCCAGAAATACACTGGGTCAGGTTCACCACTACAATACCGCGCTCTGATGCCTGACGTAACTCATTCAGCAAACCAGGGCTCTGGGGGGCGTTCCCTACGCCGTAAGAACGCAGGATGAGCGCTTTGACCGGCTGGCGCAGGAAGTTACCCACCACATCGGCCGAAATGCCCGGATAGATGGTGATTACCCCGATAGGCTGCGGCGTTATGTTGTGGACCTTCAGCGGCGGACAATTCTCACAAGATGCGGCAGGGGCCAGACGGCGAATGTGGATCCCGGCTTCTAACAGCGGCGGATAGTTGGGAGAGGCAAACGCGTCGAAGCCATCTGCATGCGCTTTGGTCGTCCGGTTGCCGCGCAATAGTTTGTTGTTGAAAAAGAGGGCAACCTCATTGATGGGATGGTTGGCCGCGACATAGAGTGCATTGAGCAGATTGGTTTGCCCATCCGAACGTAGTTCGGCCAAAGGAATTTGTGACCCTGTCACAATAACCGGCTTGGCCAGATTTTCCAGCATGAACGAGAGCGCCGATGCCGTAAAGGCCATGGTGTCGGTACCGTGCAGAATGACAAAACCATCATACGCGTCGTAATGCTGCTGAATATCATTTGCGATAGCTTGCCAGTCTGCCGGCGTCATGTCGGAAGAGTCAATCAGTGGGGAGTACTCATGAATAGTAAACGCGGGCATTTCAGAACGATGGAATTCCGGCATCTGCGCCAACTGCTGCTGGAGATGTCCGGATACGGGAATATAACCGTTGCTGGAGCGTTGCATCCCGATGGTGCCGCCGGTATAGGCAACATAAATAGATTTTTTCTGCATAGATGTGCGCACAAGGATAAAAACAAGATTATAGAGATAACGATGAAGGAAAACAGCCCGGCATAAATGCCGGGCTGTTGCTGGTTAGCGAACTTCCCCGCAGTTCAGGCACAAGGCATATCTGTTCTGCGGATCGTTGAGGTTATTCATGATAGAAGGTTGCGAATGTACGGCTGCGGCCAACTGCGCCACCGGCGCGGGCAGCATTGACTGAATCGCCGCAGGCAACCAGGCATAAACAGACGCATTAACCTGATTCAACATGGCATCAAACAGGCTGGGTTGTTCCATATACCAGTTCAACTGATACTGCCCCAGCTTCGCCAGTTCCGCGGCTTTCTTCACGGCATCGTCAAAGTCGCCCAATTGGTCGACCAGACCGTTTTCTTTCGCATCGCTGCCGACCCAGACATGTCCCTGAGCAATGTGATCGATTTGCTCCGGCGTTTTCTTACGGGCCTGGGCCACGATATCAATAAAGTTTTTGTAACCGCGCTCAATGCTGATTTGCATCATCTGACTGAATTCAGGGGGCAACGATTTGGTTACCGACAGATCGGCCAATGGCGAAGTGGCAACACCGTCAGTATGCACGCCAATGTTGTCCAGTGAGTTTTCAAAAGTATTGATGACGCCAAAAATACCGATGGAGCCTGTCAGCGTACTCGGACTGGAAATAATCGCGTTGGCCGGCGTTGAAATCCAGTAGCCACCCGATGCCGCCATGCCGCCCATGGAAACGACAACCGGTTTACCTGCCAGACGAACGGCCATCAGCTCGGAGCGAATCAGTTCGGATGCGGTGACGCTGCCGCCGGGGCTGTTGACTCGCAGTACAACGGCCTTCACCTTAGGATCCAGACGCGCGTTGCGGATCTGGTTCGCCGTGGTATCACCGCCAACCATGCCCGGTGTTTCCGGTCCGTCAATAATCGCGCCATTGGCAAAAATAACCGCGATCTGATTGCTATTCTGCACTGGCGGCTTAGGCGCGTAATCGTAAATGCTGGTGAAATTGAAGTTGTTCGTTTTGTTACTCCAGCCAAACGCTTTGACCAGCGTTTGCTCGATAACTGAACGGGAAGCCACTTCATCAACCAGTTTATTCTGCAATGCGTAATTTGCCGTATCGCCCTGAACGGCCTGCAACCCGGCGATCACGCCGGCAGCACCGGGGAACAGTTGCTCTGGGGTAATCTGGCGATTGGCGGAAACGGTATTCAGGTACTGCTGCCATAGCGCATTGACCCAGCGGCCGTCAGCCTCCCGGGCATCGTCGGACATATCATCACGCAGATAGGGCTCGACTGCGGATTTATAAGTACCCACCCGGAAAATATGGGTCGTGACTTTCAATTTATCCAGCAGGGATTTGAAGTAGAGGTTGTTGGTCGCCAAACCGTGCAGGTCAACATTTCCCTGGGGTGTCAGAGAAACGGTATTGGCAAAGCTGGCCAGATAGTATTGTGACTGATTGTAGCTGTCGCCAACGGCATAAATCGGTTTACCGCTGTCACGGAATTCGCGTAACGCCTTACCGATATACTGCAATGACGGCTGATCGGCACCGGAAAAATCGCTCAGATCGAGCACCATGCCGGTAATATTGTCGTCGTTTTTCGCCTGACGAATACTATCGACAATATCGAACAGTGAGTTCTCCTGGCGACGATTGCTGGATGCGCCGAAAAATTCGCGGCCTAATTGACGCAATTTATTATTTACCGAGGGTTGATCGACAACCACACCGGTCAGATCGACCAGCAATGCGCCACGCGTGGTTTCTGCGGGAGAACCTTTGAATTGTGAATAAATTCCGACTCCGATCAGAATAAGGGCGATAAGAAAAATGTTGAGAATAAATTCTCTGATAAAATTAAGCAGACGCCATGTCCACTTAAAAAGTCCGCTAAAAATTCGCCACAATGTGCGCATAGTATCTCCGTGATCGGGGAAAACAGCTTAAAATCTATCCCATAAGGCCATTTACGGCGCATTTTGACACCGGATAGCAGTGTATACACCCGCTAACGGGTTCCACGCGTCCGGAGAAAGGATGGTATCCGATCAAAATGTTTCGCCTTTTTGTCTGCGTGCTGTCCGTGTTTAAACTGTCTGTGACAGTTTAGTCTATTGAGATAGGTTTCTAGTATCCTAATGAGCGAACAACAAAAAGTCAGTATTAAATAATACCCGAAACACCCTAGCATGGGGCAATCTTGTAACAAAACTTCTACTTATGCTACCGTGGCGCGCAACGTTGTTCTATACCCAATGGATTTCAAGCTGCGGGAAGCTCATGCACCAGTGACTTGAAAGTGAACGGGATATTTCAGAAATCAGATTGCCATAACAGGAGATGTGCGATGGATGCTCTCGAATTGTTACTCAACCGGCGTTCGGCTTCGCGCCTGACAACACCTGCACCCGCGGGGGAGGCGTTGAGCAATATCATTCAGGCAGGAATGCGTGCGCCGGATCATGGCACGATGCAGCCCTGGCGATTTTTTGTCATTGAAGGGGAAGGATTGGCGCGCTTTAGTGCCGTGCTGACGGCTGCGGCTAAAGATGAAGGTATGGACGAAGCCGGTATCGATAAGGCACAACAGGCGCCTTTCCGCGCACCGCTGATTATTACGATTGTGGCGCATTGCGAAGAACATCCTAAAGTTCCGCTTTGGGAACAGATTGTTTCGGCCGGTTGCGCTGTTCAGGCAATGCAGATGGCCGCGCTGGCTCAGGGCTTTAATGGCATCTGGCGCAGCGGTGCCTGGACGCATAACCCACGCGTTCGTGAGGCTTTTCAGTGCCGCGATCAGGATGAAATCGTCGGATTCCTCTATCTGGGAACACCGCTATTGAAGGCGTCAACGACGGTCACGCCGCTCGACACGGAAAAATTTGTTCAGTATTTCTGATAAGCGCCAATTGAAGATGTCGTGTTTCCTGGTGGATGATTTGCATAGTTTTGCAGAACAGCGCCGGGAAACGCTCTTTCAGCGCAACGGTGCGTAATGCGACTTTTTATTGCCGAAAAGCCCAGCCTCGCGCGGGCAATTGCGGATGTGCTGCCTAAACCGCATCGGCGCGGTGACGGTTTTATTGCCTGCGGGCAGAGTGATGTTGTCACCTGGTGTGTCGGGCATCTGCTCGAACAGGCGCAGCCGGATGTTTATGATGCGCGCTATGCGCGCTGGTCATTAGCCGATTTACCTATTATTCCTCAAAAGTGGTTGCTGCAACCCCGGCCATCGGTTAGCAAGCAGCTTAATGCCATCAAAAAATTTCTGGCAGATGCCGACGAAATTATTCATGCGGGCGATCCCGATCGTGAAGGGCAACTGCTGGTCGACGAAGTGCTGGAATACCTTGCGTTACCGGAGGAGAAACGTCATCAGGTGCGCCGTTGCCTGATCAACGACTTAAACCCGCAGGCTGTCGAACGCGCGGTTTCACGATTGCGGGAAAATCGGGAATTTATTCCGCTCTGTGTGTCGGCGTTGGCCCGCTCCCGGGCTGACTGGCTTTATGGCATCAATATGACCCGTGCGTATACGTTGCTTGGGCGTAATGCGGGCTATGAGGGCGTCTTGTCGGTTGGTCGGGTTCAGACGCCGGTGCTTGGGCTGGTGGTGCGACGAGATGAAGAGATCGAGAATTTTGTTCCCAAAGATTATTTCGAGGTTAAAGCACATATTGTTACACCTGCTGACGAACGCTTTATCGCGATCTGGCAACCCAGCGAATCTTGTGAGCCTTATCAGGATGAAGAAGGGCGATTGCTGAATCGGGCGTTAGCCGAACACGTTGTCAAGCGTATCGATGGTCAGCCGGCCTTTGTCACCAGCTATAATGATAAACGCGAGTCTGAGACTGCGCCGTTGCCTTATTCGTTGTCAACGCTACAGATTGAAGCCGCCAGGCGTTTTGGGCTCAGTGCGCAACAGGTGCTGGATATTTGCCAGAAACTGTATGAAACCCACAAGTTGATCACCTATCCGCGTTCGGATAGCCGTTATTTACCTGAAGAACATTTTGCGGGACGTCATGCGGTATTGAATGCCATTTCGGTGCATCAGCCGGCGTTATTGCCTCAGCCCGTCATGGATATCGAGCGGCGTAATCGCTGTTGGGATGACGGCAAAGTGGATGCGCATCACGCGATTATCCCAACGGCCCGGAGCGCCAGCACGACGTTGTCGGATAACGAGAGCAAGGTTTATGGACTGATTGCGCGGCAGTACATCATGCAGTTTTGTCCAGATGCGATTTTTCGCAAATGTGTCATTGAGTTGGACATTGTCGGTGGTAAATTTGTGGCGAAAGCGCGTTTTCTGGCGGAAGCCGGCTGGAGAACCCTGCTGGGCGGAAAGGAACGAGACGAAGAGAATGAGGGATCGCCATTGCCCGTCGTTGCCAAAGGTGACGAACTGCTGTGTGAGCGTGGCGAAGTTGTTGAAAAGCAGACTCAGCCGCCAAGACCGTTTACTGATGCGACATTGCTATCGGCAATGACCGGCATTGCGCGATTTGTGCAGGATAAGGAACTGAAAAAAATCCTGCGCGCTACCGATGGTCTTGGCACCGAGGCGACGCGTGCCGGGATCATCGAGCTGCTGTTTAAACGGACATTTCTGTTCAAAAAAGGACGTTATATTCATGCCAGCGAAGCCGGGCGAGCGTTGATCCATTCTCTGCCGGATAGCGCGGCGCTGCCGGATATGACGGCCCATTGGGAAGCTACATTGACGCAAATCAGTGAGAAGAAATGCCGTTATCAGGACTTCATGCAGCCGCTGACCCATTCGTTGCAGGAAATGATTCACCAGGCCAGACAAAACCGAACTGTCAGTGCATTCAAGGGGATTTCAGCACCGCCGGCCGGCAGTAAAAAACGGCGCAAGCCTCAGTCTAACAGGAAGGAGCAGGACTAATGAGATGGCGAGTTTCTGTGTTTATTCTCAGTGCTGTTTTAGCACTGCCGTCAATGGTTCAGGCCAATCGCGGCGGCCCGGATATTGTGGTGCCGGTCCCCGCCGAAGTGTGGGGGGCGGGCTCTGCCGCACGCGAACAGAACACTAACTGTATGCGCTGCTGTGTTTATGAAAACCGAAACTATTCGGAAGGGGCGGTTCTAAAAGTAGAAGGCGTACTTTTGCAATGCGTACGTGATAAACAGACGCTGGGGACTAACAATCTGATTTGGCAATTGATCAAACAGTGAAAGGCGCCGCCTGTATCGTTGGGAAAATGTAAAGCAGTTGCGGCAGGGATACCGCAACTGCCCGGTTATTACAGGGTAAATTCCGCCCATATCGGCGCATGGTCGGAGGGTTTTTCCATCGCCCGGATATCATAATCGATACCCGTCTGAGTACAGCGTTCGGCCAGTACCCGACTTGCCAGTATCAAATCAATGCGTAATCCCCGGTTAGTATCAAAACCCGCAGAGCGGTAATCAAACCACGAGAAACGATCGTTACATTCAGGATTGGCGGCGCGGAAGGTATCGGTCAACCCCCAGGATTGTAAGCGGATCAGCCATTCGCGCTCTTCCGGCAGGAACGAGCATTTTCCCGTACGCAACCAGCGCTTGCGATTATCTTCCCCAATGCCGATATCCAGATCGGTTGGGCTGATATTGAGATCGCCCATCACGATTAACGGCTGATCGGTAGCATGATGTTGTTCGATATAGTGCTGCAAATCCTGATAGAAACGAGTTTTCGCCGGAAACTTGATTGGGTGATCGCGGCTTTCCCCCTGGGGAAAATAGCCGTTTACCACCGTCAGCAGACCGTGTTCGGTCGCAAAATCCGCCATGATGATGCGCCGTTGCGCATCGACGTCATCGGTAGGGAAACCGCGCCGGACGGCGACGGGTTCGGATTTACACAACAGCGCCACGCCGTAATGGCCTTTCTGTCCGTGATAGAAAACGTGATAGCCGTATTGACTAACGTCTTCAAGCGGAAACATGTCGTCATGGACTTTTGTTTCCTGCAAGCCGATGACGTCTGGCTGATGTTGTTCGATGACTGCGGCCAACTGATGAGGGCGAGCCCGCAGTCCATTGATATTAAAAGAAACAACTTTCATGTTAGCTGCCGTTCAATGAAAATGTTTCCAGATGGTAGCAGAAATTGAGGCCGCACGTCACGACAGCGCAACCGCTGCGCGCGCTGGCAATCAGATTTGGTTATGATTGGTTGAACCGGGCGCGTGGAGACCGTATACTCCGCAGCTCGCAGGAGAGTGAGCATCAGAAGACGATGCTCCGCCGAAGGCGCAAACTCCCATAATCGCTCAGGCCTGCATACTGCGAATTCCATTGACGCCAACTGGAGAGAGGTTGTTGCGACAACCCACCGAAGGGGCAAGCGGCGAATGCTGCGTAAACTCTCAGGTAAAACGGACAGAGGGAGGGGCACATTTCACAGGAAAATTTGTGTGCTTACTTACATCTATCTGATCGCGATCACGGCTGAAGGGATGTCTGGCGCGCTGGCTGCCGGCCGACGCAATATGGATATTTTTGGTGTCGGTATGATTGCGTTTATCACTGCGCTTGGCGGTGGTACGGTTCGTGACATTCTCCTCGGCAATTACCCCATCGGTTGGACGCAACACGCCGGTTATATTTATCTCACCATTGGCGCAGGCCTTTTCACAATTATTATCGCGCGAGTAATGCATCATTTGCATCGTCTGTTTCTGGTACTGGATGCGATGGGGCTGATCGCTTTTACCGTTATCGGCTGCAATGTCGCTCAGGGATTAAATTACTCCACGACGGTAGTGGTCATGGCAGGCATTGTGACGGGGATTTTTGGCGGTATTCTGCGCGATATCTTCTGTAACCGAACGCCGATGGTTTTGAGAAAAGAACTCTATGCCAGCGTATCGTTGCTGGTGGCCTTGTTATACCTTGGTCTGAAAGCCCTGAATGTGAACCATGACATCAACCTGCTGGTCTCCTTCACCATTGGGCTATCCGTACGGCTGGCGGCGATTCGCTGGTCATGGCAACTCCCGGTTTTCTCTTATGGGCCAGGTAGCTGGAAAAGTTGACCGGCAACTTATTGGGGGTTAATCCAGAAGTGTTATGTAGATGGTGGTGGGGGAAGGATTCGAACCTTCGAAGTCTGTGACGGCAGATTTACAGTCTGCTCCCTTTGGCCGCTCGGGAACCCCACCACTGGCCTTGCTGCAAGATGCTTTTGTTTCAAGCGGGGCGCATCATATCAAATGACGCGCCTCTGTAAAGCCGGATATATCAAAAATGAACGCGTTTGCCGATTTTTTATGCCGGGCGTCCTTATACCAAAGCGATGCCCGATCAGCGAATTAAAGAATGATGGTGCGGTTTCCGTAAACGAAAACACGCTGCGCCAGCTCGCGATAAAGCGCGCGGCTGAGCACATTCTTCTCCACGTCACGCCCGGCACGCATCATGTCATCAGCGGTGTAGGTATGATCTACATTGATCACGTCCTGCATGATAATGGGGCCTTCATCCAGGTTGTCGTTGACATAATGGGCTGTTGCGCCAATGATTTTTACGCCTCGCTCATAAGCCTGATGATAGGGACGCGCGCCGATGAATGCTGGCAGGAACGAATGGTGAATGTTGATAACCTGATTCGGATAGTGCTGAACGAAAGCCGGGGTCAGCACCCGCATGTATTTTGCCAGAACGACATAATCCGGTTTGTACTGGTCGATCTGCGCAATCATGTGTTGATCGTGTTCTTCGCGGGTAAAGCCGTCATGGCTGACCAAATGGAAGGGAATATCAAAACGTTCAACCAGCGTACGCAGCGTTTCGTGGTTGCCAATTACCGCGGCAATTTCGACATCCAGTCCGCCGTAAGCGCTTTTCATCAGCAAATCGCCCAGGCAGTGAGCTTCCTTTGTGACCAGAATAACGATACGGCGGCGACCTGCGCTGCTTAATTCACGAGAAGATCCTTCAGGAAGTGCGCCATCAAGATCGGCCAACAGGGTCGTATCGTTAAAAATACCTTCCAGCTCAGTGCGCATGAAAAAACGGCCAGTGCGGTGGTCAACAAACTCGTTGTTCTGCACGATGTTAAGTTCGTGCTTGTAACAAATATTGGTAATTTTTGCGATAAGTCCCTTGGCATCAGGGCAAATAGTTCGTAACACTTTTCTTTGTATATTCTGGGATTGCATGAGAGCGTGGATCCTGTCCAAAACTAAAATAACGATCGTATGTTAATGCAGTGCCGGAACTCACTGCGGTTAATGTGTTTTGCTTATTGCCCGCAGCACTTTTTGTATTTTTTGCCGGAACCGCATGGACAATGTTCATTTCTGCCAGTTTGCAGATGAATACCGTCTATATAGTACCAGCGATCGTGATAGCGAAGGAAGCGTGAGCGTTCCCGCATCAACCCGGTTTCTTGCTGGTTTGTCGCCGACGTATAGCGAGCGGCAAATTCGACATAACCTTCGTCTTGCGTCTTGCCAGGCGCGGTGGACAATATATTGAGTCCAAGCCAGCAGGTGTCTCGACAACTCGCTGCGATGGAATCACGCCATTTTTCGGGTTGCTGATCGGGATGCCAGGTCGCAACCAGATAGTCCACATCGCGTTTGACATAGGCTGTATAACGCGAACGCATTAACGTCTGTGGATCAATGGCGACACGGGCATTGCCAAGATACGGCTGGCAGCATGCGCTATACTGCAAACCGCTGCAACAAGGACAAAATTCTGGCACAGCGTCTCCTGAAGAAAATTTAATTTAAAACTTGATAGATAATAGTGAGATCCTTACTCAGGATGCCGATATGTTAACCAAGAAGCACTGGAAGTAGCAATGTGGGCTAAAATGAAAATACATGGAGTTCAACCATGCGACAGGTAAAAATTGGTCTGGCACTCGGTTCTGGAGCTGCCAAGGGATGGGCCCACATTGGTGTCATTAATGCGCTTACCGAACTGGGTGTCCGGGTTGATATCGTGGCAGGCTGTTCTGTCGGCGCCCTGGTAGGGGCCGCGTATGCCACGCATAATCTGGCGGTGATGGAACGCTGGGTGTCGGGGTTTGGCTACTGGGATGTCATTCGATTAATGGATCTCTCCTGGCAACGTGGCGGGTTATTACGCGGCGATCGGGTATTTAACAATGTAAAGCACTTGTTACGTACGCAGCAGATTGAAGAGTGTGCTATTAAATTTGGTGCGGTAACAACCAATCTGAGCACTGGGCGCGAACTCTGGTTAACGGAAGGGGACTTGCACCAGTCGATTCGGGCATCTTGCAGTATGCCGGGCTTATTGTCTCCCGTTTGGTTTAATGGCTACTGGCTGGTGGATGGCGCAGTCGTGAACCCCATTCCTGTTTCTCTGGCTCGCGCGATGGGGGCCGATGTGGTCATTGCGGTGGATCTGCAGCAGGATGCCAGTCTTAATCATCAAGATCTGTTATCGGTCAAGCCAATGACAGCAGAAGATGATGCTGACATTGAGCCAAATGACTGGCGCAGTAAAATCCGTGAACGGTTATTACGAGGGCGACGTCATCGCACGAAGGTTTCGCCAACCGCGATGGACATCATGAGCACATCGATCCAGATTCTGGAAAACAGACTGAAGATGACGCGAATGGCTGGTGATCCTCCAGATGTGCTGCTGCGACCTTACTGCCCACAGATTGCCACGCTGGATTTTCATCGGGCGCAGGAAGCGATAGACGCCGGTCGTCAGGCGGTGGAGAAGAAACGTGATGAATTGTTGCCTCTGGTTAATCAATCGCACTGAAACCCTGTACAGGCTGCGTCAATCATTTAAGCGATGGCAATAAGCAAATCTGAATATGAAGCGTTTGAAGCAAGAGGTAACGGATGGAACAACCATTAGCGGGTAAACATGTTTTGATCATTGAGGATGAAGCCGTTTTCCGCTCCGTGCTTTCCGGTTATCTGACTGCGCTTGGTGCCTCGGTGTCAGAGGCTGTCCACGGACTGGAAGCATTAAGTGTTTTGGAACATCACCGACCTGACCTGATAATTTGCGATCTGGAAATGCCGATGATGGGAGGAATTGAATTTCTTGAGCATATGCGCTTGAAGGACAACACGACGCCGATATTGATAATATCGGCCACCAGCCAGATGGCGGATGTCGCGAAAGTACTACGCCTTGGGGTTCAGGATGTACTGCTCAAACCGATTCGTGATTATGCCCGCTTGCGTGAGGTTGTGATGTCCTGTCTGTATCCGGACATGTTTACGTCCCCGGTAAACGAGCTTGAACAATTAATGGAGGATATGGACTCTCTGAATCAATCCCCTGATGCTGTTGCAAAGCTGCTGGCGCAGTTACAACCTCCGGTTCAACAGACGCTTGCACATTGTCGTATCAATTATCGCCAATTGACGGTTGCCGAACAGCCGGGTCTGGTTTTGGATATTGCTGCATTCTCGGAAGAGGATCTGGCTTTTTACTGTCTGGATGTCACTCAGGCAGTAAATAATAACGGAACGTTAGCAGCATTATTACTTCGAACATTGTTTAATGGCCTGCTTCAGGACCATTTAGCTAATCAGCAGCATCGCTTGCCGTATTTGCCTACATTATTAAAACAAGTAAATCAGTTGTTACGGCAAGCAAGTTTGGAAGGGCGCTTCCCATTGCTGGTGGGTTATTATCATCGTGAATTAAAACGGTTGATCCTCATATCCGCCGGTTTGAATGCCACATTAAATGTCGATGGCAATCAGATTTTCCTGAATAGTGGTGTTCCGTTAGGCACGCTTGATGTCGCGTACCTCAATCAGTTAAATCACAATTGCGATGCCTGGCAATGTCAGATATGGGGTGGCGGTGGACGCTTACGACTCATGCTGTCTACAGAATAATCCGATAGATATGCAGGTCACTCTCTCCAGACAATGTTAGCCTTCCGTTATTATTTTTTATTTTCTACTATAAGCATAGTGATCTTATTTTTTATTGAGTTATAACGTCGGGCAAGCGCTACCGCGTTAAACTGGTTATACTCATCCAGTTTTTAGACCGGACAAATAAAGTTCATTATTTGAACAATATATAAGAGGTTGTTTATGTCGATTGTTAATAAGAAAGTAAAAAAAGCGGTAATCCCGGTTGCGGGGTTAGGAACGCGCATGCTACCAGCGACTAAAGCGATTCCTAAGGAAATGCTGCCTTTGGTGGATAAACCGTTAATTCAATATGTGGTTAATGAGTGTATTGCTGCTGGAATCAATGAAATCATTTTGGTTACTCATTCTTCTAAAAATTCGATTGAAAACCACTTTGATACCAGCTTTGAACTGGAAGCCATGTTGGAAAAACGCGTTAAGCGTCAGTTACTCCAGGAAGTTCAATCTATTTGTCCTAAACACGTTACCATTATGCAGGTTCGTCAAGGTTTGGCGAAGGGATTAGGACACGCTGTCCTGTGCGCGCATCCATTAGTTGGGGATGAACCGGTCGCCGTTATTTTGCCTGATGTGATTATTGATGAATATGCGTCCGATCTGAAGAAAGATAACCTGAGTGAAATGTTGCAGCGTTTTTCAGAAACCGGCCATAGCCAGATTATGGTAGAGCCAGTTGAAAACGTTAGCAGTTACGGTGTTGTTGATTGTAAAGGCGTGGAATTAAAAGCGGGTGATAGCGCACCGATGGTCGGCGTAGTTGAAAAGCCGAAAGCCTCAGAAGCGCCGTCTAATTTAGCTGTTGTTGGTCGTTATGTTCTTTCTGCGGATATTTGGTCTCTGTTGGAGAAGACGCCTCCCGGCGCCGGTAATGAAATTCAGCTAACCGATGCTATTGCCATGCTGATGGAAAAAGAAACAGTAGAAGCGTACCACCTTAAAGGCATAAGCCATGACTGTGGTAACAAACTAGGGTATATGCAGGCATTCGTAGAGTACGGGATGCGCAATGAGAGCCTGGGTAGCGAGTTTACTCAGTGGTTGCAGGAGACGATTGACGCCGAAGAGAAATAATACCAGATAACGCTTGCTCTCTGTTTTATTCCACAAGATGGAGAGCATAAATTTTCCTCTATATCCCTCCGATTTTTTGACAAAAAAATACCCTCAGTAAAAACCAAGGGTATCTGCGTTTTTTATTTTAAAGCTGGATTAAAGCAGGAAATCGTCTAAGGATTTGCCTTGTTCTTCGATAGCTTTTTTGATTACTGCCGGTGTACGGCCCTGGCCGGTCCAGGTTTTTACTTCGCCGTTTTCATCGGTATATTGATATTTTGCCGGGCGGGCAGCACGTTTGCTTTTCCCGGCAACTTTTACAGAACCGAGAGATTGTAATAATTCGTTGGGATCAATACCGTCGGCAATCAACATATCGCGATATTGTTGTAATTTACGTGCACGTTCTTCAACTTCTGCTTGAACCTGGCTTTCTTCTTCGCGCCGCTCATTAACTACGACTTCCAGTTTCTCCAGCATTTCCTCCAAAGTATCCAGGCTGCATTCTCTAGCCTGGGCACGCAGAGTACGGATGTTGTTTAGAATCTTTAGTGCTTCGCTCATTGTGATAATCTCAAATTTATATTATTGGTGTCGTGTAGTGTGATAATAGAGTGCTATTTTCTTTTCTGCAATAGTCAAATTTGTAAGTTTGTTAAAAATTACCAATTTTAAAACGGATATCACACACGATGCGGCTTGAATATAAAATACGTCAGTCACGATAAGAAATACATTTTTTTCGTCATTTTTTCAGCAACAAATGTGTACGGATAGGTTATTGAGCCATGCAATGTTGTTATAAGGAATCTTTATCTTTCAATAGTTATCAATAGTTGCGGCTCGATCGGGGGGAGAATGTAATAGTGCATTGCATCGCCCAAAGGCAGGTTGTTACAATAAAGTTTAACCGGTATAAGACATGATATAACCTATCTTTGGGAGGGCCTCCTGATATGGCTCAACTTTATTTTTATTATTCAGCAATGAATGCAGGGAAATCCACAGCGCTATTGCAATCTTCATATAACTATCAGGAACGCGGCATGCGGACGCTGGTGTTCACTGCGGAAATAGATAGCCGGCATGGTGTTGGGGTAGTGAGTTCACGTATCGGTCTTTCTTCTCCTGCTTTATTGTTTAATCCGCAGACGCCTTTATTTAGCCTGCTGGCGAAAGAACATCGGGCTCAGCCTATTCACTGCGTATTAATTGATGAATGTCAGTTTTTGACCCGAGAACAAGTGAGCGAGCTTTCTGACGTGGTGGATCAATTAGATATCCCGGTATTGTGTTATGGCTTACGTACGGATTTTCGTGGCGAATTGTTCTCGGGAAGCCATTATTTATTAGCCTGGGCCGATAAATTGATTGAACTCAAAACGGTTTGTCACTGCGGGCGTAAAGCGAACCGGGTATTGCGTCTGGATTCTCAGGGTAATCCGCTGCGTGAAGGCGAACAGGTCGTGATTGGTGGTAATGAAAGCTATGTTTCCGTCTGTAGAAAACATCATAAAATCGCACTGGGAATGAACAGAATTGAAAGCGAATAAGGTTAATACATGATTGGGGAGCGGATTTCATCAATTTGTCGTTATTGCTGAAGCGCCTCATTTTAATAAGGCAGCCTTGTACCTGAATATGGCTTTCTCTCTTGGGGCAGGCGATAAAACGTCTTGAAGCGTGCGGGGATGCGTTATTTGAGCGTTTAACCGACAGAGGGAATGGAACCGGGCACCTGCGGGGATGATACCTGCGCAGAATCGATTTTGTAAGGCGATGGCGGGTTCACGCCGTCGCTGTGAAATTAGCTCGTATTCTTGAGGCGTGCGCTCATGAGCATAGCGATGCCGATATAACGTTTGTATTTTAACTGTCTGGAACAACGGTAACGGCGTGAATACGGCGATATTGGCGTCAGCAAGAAAAATGCCCTGCATGAGCAGGGCATTTGCGATAAACCGGAGCCAACAGCCTCATTTGAGGCTGTTGAACATGTCATGAATCAACTGGTGACTTTCTTCGGGTGTTTCACGGTTTTTGCCGCGGGGGCAGCAGCAGCGGCTTCAACCTCGTTTTTCGCCACATCTTCAGAGAATTTACGACCATAGTAGGTATCCATCAGAATCTGCTTCAATTCAGAAATAAGCGGATAGCGAGGGTTAGCCCCAGTACACTGGTCGTCGAATGCATCTTCAGACAGTTTATCCACTTTCGCCAGGAAATCAGCTTCCTGCACGCCAGCTTCACGAATTGACGTTGGAATGCCCAGTTCGGTCTTCATTTCTTCCAGCCAGTTAAGCAGCTTCTCAATTTTCTGCGCGGTGCGATCGCTCGGTGCGGTCAGACGCAGATGATCAGCGATTTCAGCATAACGACGGCGGGCCTGAGGACGGTCATACTGGCTGAACGTTGTTTGCTTGGTCGGGTTATCATTCGCGTTATAGCGGATAACGTTGCAGATCAACATCGCATTCGCCAGTCCGTGCGGAATGTGGAACTCGGAACCCAGCTTGTGCGCTATCGAGTGACAAACACCGAGGAAGGCGTTGGCAAAAGCGATACCGGCAATGGTCGCTGCGTTATGGACACGCTCGCGGGCCACTGGATTTTTTGCGCCGTCGCGATAGCTGGCCGGCAGATATTCTTTCAGCAGTTTCAGCGCTTGCAACGCCTGACCGTCGGAATATTCATTCGCCAGTACGGAGACATAGGCTTCCAGTGAGTGAGTAACGGCGTCCAGACCACCAAACGCACACAGTGATTTCGGCATATTCATCACCAGATTGGCGTCGACAATGGCCATATCAGGCGTTAATGCATAGTCAGCCAATGGATATTTCTGCCCGGTGGCATCATCGGTCACAACGGCAAACGGGGTAACTTCGGAGCCCGTACCGGACGTGGTAGTGATAGCGATCATCTTCGCTTTCACACCCATTTTCGGGAACTTGTAGATGCGTTTGCGGATATCCATAAAGCGCAGTGCCAGTTCTTCAAAATGGGTCGTGGGGTGTTCATACATTACCCACATGATTTTTGCCGCATCCATCGGGGAACCACCACCGAGCGCAATGATGACATCCGGTTTAAAGGAGTTCATTTGCTCTGCGCCTTTACGCACAATGCTCAGCGTCGGATCGGCTTCGACTTCAAAGAAGACTTCAGTTTCCAGACCCTGCTGTTTCAGTACGGTGGCTACCTGGTCGACATAGCCGTTATTGAACAGGAAGCGGTCAGTAACAATGAACGCGCGTTTAGCGCCGTCGGATGCGACTTCTTCAAGTGCGATAGGCAATGAGCCGCGACGGAAATAAATAGATTTAGGAAGTTTATGCCACAACATATTTTCAGCTCGCTTGGCTACCGTTTTCTTGTTGATCAAGTGTTTCGGACCGACGTTTTCCGAGATGGAGTTACCACCCCAGGAACCACAACCCAGCGTCAGGGAAGGGGCGAGTTTGAAGTTATACAGATCGCCGATACCACCTTGAGACGCGGGGGTATTGATCAGTATACGGGCGGTTTTCATCATGTTGCCGAAGTAATTGACACGTTCTGGCTGGTTATCCTGGTCGGTGTACAGACAGGAGGTGTGACCGATCCCGCCCATGGCGACCAGTTTTTCTGCTTTTAGCACCGCATCGTTAAAATCGGTGGCACGATACATGGCAAGCGTAGGCGACAGTTTTTCGTGGGCAAACGGTTCGGATTCATCAACAATGGTAACCTCGCCAATCAGTACTTTCGTGTTGGCTGGTACGGAAATGCCCGCCATTTCTGCGATTTTCGGTGCAGGCTGCCCCACAATATCTGCATTGAGCGCCCCGTTTTTCAACAGAATAGCCTGAACAGCATGAAGCTCTTTGCCTTTCAGCATGTAACCGCCATGTGAAGCGAAACGTTCACGGACCGCATCATAGGCGCTATCAACGACAATAACGGATTGCTCTGACGCACAAATCACGCCGTTATCAAACGTTTTTGACATCAGAATAGAGGCAACCGCACGTTTGATATCGGCCGTTTCATCGATGACCACGGGCGTATTACCTGCGCCCACGCCGATTGCCGGCTTACCGGAACTGTAGGCCGCTTTCACCATACCGGGGCCGCCGGTCGCCAGAATCAGGTTGATATCCGGGTGGTGCATTAATTGGTTGGACAGTTCGACGGACGGTTGATCAATCCAACCGATAATGTCTTTGGGCGCGCCGGCAGCAATGGCGGCTTGCAGGACGATATCCGCCGCTTTATTGGTGGCGTTTTTTGCCCGGGGATGCGGAGAAAAGATAATTCCGTTACGGGTTTTCAGGCTGATCAGCGCTTTGAAAATAGCGGTGGAGGTTGGGTTGGTGGTTGGCACAATACCGCAGATCAGGCCAATCGGCTCAGCAATGGTAATGGTGCCAAAGGTGTCATCGGTCGAGAGAACGCCGCACGTTTTCTCGTCCTGGTATGCGTTATAAATATATTCGGAAGCAAAATGGTTTTTGATCACTTTGTCTTCAACAATTCCCATGCCGGATTCGGCAACGGCCATCTTTGCCAACGGGATTCGCGCATCAGAAGCAGCGAGCGCGGCAGCACGGAAAATCTTATCAACTTGCTCCTGCGTATAGTTGGCAAACTCCTGTTGTGCCTTTTTTACTCTCTCCACCAGTGTGTTAAGTTCAGCAACATTGGTTACGGCCATAATGTTCTCCTGATAATGTTAAACTCTTTCAGTCAATCGTCTGCTAAATAAAAAGTATAGATAAATGTGCTGATAACGCGTCTTTCCAACGAAACGCAAAGCTTGATTTACCGATCTATACCGCATGGATTGACTCAAAGAGCTTGTTTATCTCCGTAGTTCACTATCCGGTTTTTAAAATACTGTAACCGTCAATAAGGCGTGTTTTTAAAACATTGTTTTTAAAAACACCATAAATAAAGAGGAATCACTCGTTCAACCGAGTATGAAAAGAGCATACCTATTTATAGATGACATTTTTGTGATCTCCATCTATATTTTGGCATGCTGACACCATTCAGCAACCCAGGTATTGACAATAATTATCAACAATTCATCTCAACGCAATCCTGCCTAGGGTTTGATGCTTTCCTGTTCCATTTCCTTTGTATAAACATTTCTTATATCTCAAGTTTAACATTTTGATCTGTTTATTATCGTTCAATCGTGATCGCGATCCTTTTACGATGCGGTAAATGAGGTGTATTTTGTTAAATTTGTAACAAATAAGGATAAGGGGAGGTTACGGGCATAAGCATGTGCCGGTATGCTTTCCTCGCCATGTCAGGATTTGAACAGATCTTTTTGTATCAATAGGTTAATTGGCTATTGGCTTTAAAAATCATGCATTGTTTTAAATGACATTATTTATCAAGTGGTTAATGGTTTTTTCTTTCTAATGTTATTTAACGATTGTTTTGACTGTTATAAAGAAAGCTCAGCAACATGAATTTAAAAATATTGGCGGATGTGTTCTCTTTTGATAGCTTCGCTCTGGCGTTGCCATTCTGCAACAATTGATAAGTTAATTTTATCTATTTTATTGAGTAAATGGAGGAACGCGCCCGAGAGCCTTTTGTTATTCACGCACGACAAGTCAGTTAAACCAACGTCAGGAAGGTCTCAATCGCGATTTTGCTGAGGCGTTGATGGATATTCAGTCCGGTGTGTTTTTTGCTAATTAGTGCATAAAAATAGTGTACAAAGACAGGAGTGTTAAAAAGTGGGAAACAACAAAGCGAATAATATCAAAACAAATAAATGTTTTTTTGTCAGCATGATTGCCATGTTGGTTGCGGCTTCATTTTCTACTGCCTGGGCCGCAGATGTGCCAACGGGGGTTCAACTGGCGGAAAAACAGGAGCTGGTGCGTAATAACGGCGCGGAAGTGTCTTCGTTGGATCCGCATAAAATAGAAGGCGTGCCGGAGTCGAATGTGTCGCGCGATCTGCTTGAAGGGTTAGTGATTTCGGATGCGAACGGCAAAGTGATTCCCGGCGTGGCCGAAAGTTGGGACAACAACGATTTTAAAGTGTGGACTTTCCATCTGCGCAAAGATGCACGCTGGTCAAACGGTGACCCTGTCACGGCACAGGATTTCGTTTATAGCTGGCAACGGCTGGCCGATCCTAAAACGGCATCGCCTTATGCCAGCTATCTGCAATATGGGCATTTGGCTAATATTGATGACATCATTGCCGGCAAGAAAACAGCAGATACCCTTGGTGTGAAAGCGTTGGACGATCATACGCTGGAAGTAACGCTGTCCGAAGCGGTGCCTTATTTCTATAAACTGCCGGTTTATCCGGCCATGTCGCCCGTAAATAAAGCGACGGTTGAAAAATTTGGCGAAAAATGGACCCAACCGCAGAATTGGGTAGGAAACGGCGCTTATAAACTGAAAGCGTGGGTCGTGAATGAAAAAATCGTATTGGAACGCAACCCGCAATATTGGGATAACGCCCACACGGTGATCAATCAGGTCACCTATTTGCCGATTGCTTCTGAAGTGACCGATGTTAACCGCTATCGCAGCGGTGAAATCGATATAACCTATAACTATTTGCCGATTGAACTCTTCCAGAAGTTGAAAAAAGAGATTCCTCAGGAAGTGAGGGCCGATCCTTATTTGTGTACTTATTACTACGAAATCAACAACCAGAAAGCACCGTTTAACGATGTTCGGGTCAGAGAAGCGCTGCGCTTGGGGCTGAGCCAGGATATGTTAACCAACAAGGTGAAGAATCAGGGGGATACGCCAGCTTATGGGTTTGTGCCTCCCTACATTGACGGGCTGAAAGCCGACGTGCCGGCGTGGTTTACCTGGTCACAGGAAAAACGTAATGAAGAAGCGAAAAAACTATTGGTGGAAGCGGGGTATACCGCAGAAAAACCGCTGACGCTGAATCTGTTGTATAACACGTCTGATTTGCATAAAAAGATGGCTATCGCGGCGGCTTCCATGTGGAATAAAAATATTGGTGTTACGGTCAAACTGGACAATCAGGAGTGGAAAACATTCCTCAGTTCCCGCCATCAAGGTTCATATGACATCGCGCGTGCGGGATGGTGTGCTGACTATAATGAGCCGTCTACCTTCCTGAATGTCATGGTGTCAGGCAGCAGTAATAACACTTCGCATTATAAGAACAGCGAGTTTGATGCGCTGGTGGCGAAATCCCTACAGGTGCAATCGGAAGAAGAGCGCGCTGTGATTTATCAGCAGGCAGAGACCTTATTGGATAAAGACGCGGTTATTGTTCCCGTCTATTACTACGCCAATGTCCGGTTGGTAAAACCGTATGTCGGCGGATTAACCGGTAAAGACCCGCTGGATAACGTTTACGTCAAAGACCTTTATATTATCAAGCATTAAATAAAATAGGCGGCATGAAGACATTCATGCCGCCCGCTTTTAATTTGAGACTAAAAACTGAGCGCTGGCGGCAAGTGCGTGCTGGTAAACACGATGTTTGAGTATGCTCCGGCAAGCAAATAACGTGTCAGCGACAACGTCTATTTTCCGGTCATAGCAGCAGGTTTTATAGGTATGGGCAATGCTAAAATTTATATTTCGCCGTTGTCTGGAAGCCATTCCGACACTGTTTATTCTTATTACAATCTCGTTTTTTATGATGCGTCTGGCTCCCGGCAGTCCCTTTACGGGGGAACGCAATCTGCCGCCTGAAGTGATGGCGAATATCGAAGCTAAATATCATCTGAACGATCCTATTCTGAAGCAGTACGGCAATTATTTATTGCAGCTGATTCAGGGAGACTTTGGGCCTTCTTTTAAATACAAAGATTATTCTGTGAATGATTTGGTGGCGTCGTCATTTCCTGTTTCAGCCAAGCTGGGCGCCGCGGCGTTCTTACTGGCCGTGATATTAGGGGTAACCGCCGGGGTGGTGGCGGCGTTGAAACAAAATAGTAAATGGGACTATACGGTTATGGGGTTTGCCATGACCGGCGTGGTTATTCCCAGCTTTGTCGTTGCGCCTTTACTGGTACTGATCTTTGCGATCACGCTGCGTTGGTTGCCAGGCGGCGGCTGGAACGGCGGTGAAGCCCGATACATGATTTTGCCGATGGTGGCGTTATCGCTCTCTTATATTGCGAGTATTGCTCGTATTACCCGAGGTTCGATGATTGAAATTCTCCATTCCAATTTTATTCGTACGGCACGTGCTAAAGGATTGCCTCTGCGCCGCATTATTTTTCGTCATGCGCTGAAACCGGCGATGTTGCCGGTCCTTTCTTATATGGGGCCCGCGTTCGTCGGTATTATTACGGGTTCAATGGTCATTGAAACTATTTTTGGCTTACCGGGAATCGGTCAATTGTTTGTGAATGGCGCACTGAATCGAGACTATTCACTGGTGCTCAGCCTGACGATTCTGGTCGGCGGATTAACCATTTTATTCAATGCGATAATTGACGTGTTATACGCGGTTATCGATCCCAAAATCCGCTACTGAGTTGGGGGCGCTATGCTTTGGAATCGAAAAGATATTGAGGCATTGGAAAATTTCAATGAGCAGATGGAGATTGAGGGGCGCAGTCTTTGGCAGGATGCGCGCTTGCGCTTTATCAATAATCGGGCTGCGTTGACCAGTCTGCTGGTGCTGGGGTTAATTACGCTGTTTGTGATTGTTGCTCCGCTTTTGTCCCCTTTTAATTATGCGGATACGGACTGGGGCATGATGTCTTCCGCTCCCGATATGACTTCCGGACACTATTTCGGCACCGACTCTTCCGGTCGCGATCTGCTGGTGCGAGTGGCGATTGGTGGTCGTGTTTCGCTGATGGTGGGCGTCGCGGCCGCGTTGGTGGCGGTCGTCGTCGGCACGCTATATGGCGCGCTGTCTGGCTATCTGGGTGGAAAAGTTGATTCTGTCATGATGCGCCTGCTGGAAATTCTCAATTCATTTCCGTTCATGTTCTTCGTCATCCTGCTGGTGACCTTTTTCGGACAGAATATGTTGTTGATCTTCGTCGCGATTGGCATGGTTTCCTGGTTAGACATGGCGCGTATTGTGCGTGGTCAGACATTGAGCCTGAAACGTAAAGAATTCATTGAGGCGGCGATAGTATCCGGTGTTTCGACTCGTGGCATTGTGCTGCGCCATATTGTACCAAACGTATTGGGCGTGGTGGTGGTGTATGCGTCATTGCTGGTTCCCAGCATGATCCTGTTTGAATCTTTTCTGAGTTTTCTGGGATTAGGCACACAGGAACCTTTGAGCAGCTGGGGCGCATTGTTAAATGATGGCGCCAATTCGATGGAAGTCTCTTCCTGGCTGCTATTTTATCCTGCCGCATTTCTGGTGGTCACGCTGTTTTGTTTTAATTTTATCGGCGATGGCCTGCGTGATGCCCTCGATCCGAAAGATCGCTGAGGAGTGGTTTCATGAATAGGATTAATGTATCCCGTGAGAATGAGGCGCTCCTCCGCGTTCAGGATTTACGAGTGACGTTTCATACCCAGGATGGCGAAGTCACCGCGGTAAACGATCTGACGTTCATGTTGAATGCCGGAGAAACGCTGGGGATCGTTGGTGAATCGGGATCGGGTAAGTCGCAAACCGCATTCGCGTTGATGGGACTGTTAGCCAGGAATGGTCATATTACCGGTTCCGCGCTTTTTCGCGGCAAAGAGATATTAAATCTGCCGGAACATCAGTTGAATAAATTGCGCGCTGAAGAGATCGCCATGATCTTTCAGGACCCAATGACGTCTCTGAATCCTTATATGCGGGTAGGGGAGCAACTGATGGAAGTCCTGATGCTTCACAAGCAACTTGGTAAAAGCGAGGCCTTTGAAGAGTCGGTCAGAATGCTGGATGCCGTAAAAATGCCGGAAGCGCGCAAGCGCATGAAAATGTATCCCCATGAATTTTCAGGTGGGATGCGTCAGCGTGTCATGATAGCTATGGCGCTGCTATGCCGGCCTAAACTGTTGATCGCCGATGAACCGACAACGGCGCTGGATGTGACGGTTCAGGCGCAAATCATGACGTTGCTTGGTGAATTGAAGCGCGAATTTAATACCGCCATTATCATGATTACGCACGATCTGGGGGTGGTGGCCGGAATCTGTGACAAGGTGCTGGTCATGTATGCGGGGCGCACGATGGAATACGGCTCGGCGCGTGAAGTATTTTATCATCCCAGTCATCCTTATTCCGTCGGATTATTGAACGCGGTTCCCCGTCTGGATGCTGAAGAGGAAACGCTGGCAACGATCCCCGGTAATCCCCCTAATTTGCTGCGCCTGCCGAAAGGTTGCCCGTTTCAGCCTCGTTGCCCTTATGCGATAGACATATGCCATCGCACGCCAGCGTTACAATCCTTCGATAATGGACGTTTACGCGCCTGCTTCAGAACGGTCGAGGAGGTGCTATGAACAGCGCATCGGGAAAAACGGTACTGCTGGAAGTCGCCGATCTGAAAGTGCATTTTAACGTCAGAGGTGAAAAGCAATGGTTTTGGCAGCCGCTGAAAACATTGAAAGCGGTGGATGGTGTCACGCTGCGTCTATATGAAGGCGAAACGCTGGGTGTTGTGGGCGAGTCTGGCTGTGGTAAATCTACCCTGGCCCGGGCAATTATTGGGTTGGTCAAGGCAACCAGCGGGAGAGTCACCTGGCTGGGGAGAGATTTGTTGGGGATGGATGAAAGGGAGTGGCGCAAAACGCGGAGCGATATCCAGATGATTTTTCAGGATCCGCTGGCCTCTCTGAATCCACGGATGACGATCGGTGAAATCATCTCCGAACCGCTGAAAACTTATCATCCTGAGCTTACGCGTCAGGCGGTAAAAGATCGTGTCAAAGCAATGATGTTGAAAGTCGGGTTATTGCCAAACCTGATTAACCGCTATCCCCATGAGTTTTCGGGGGGACAGTGTCAGCGTATCGGTATTGCTCGGGCGTTGATTCTGGAGCCGAAACTGATTATTTGCGATGAACCGGTTTCTGCGCTCGATGTTTCCATTCAGGCGCAGGTGGTGAACCTGCTGAGGCAGCTACAGCGTGAAATGCGGCTATCACTGATTTTTATTGCGCATGATTTATCGGTGGTAAAGCACATTTCCGATCGGGTATTGGTGATGTATTTGGGGCATGCGGTGGAACTGGGAACTTATGAGCAGGTTTACCATAATCCTCAACATCCTTATACGCGGGCACTGATGTCCGCTGTGCCGATCCCTGACCCGGATAAAGAAAAAAACAAGCAGATACAATTGCTGGAAGGGGAACTGCCTTCACCGATCAATCCGCCATCGGGGTGTGTATTCTGCACTCGCTGCCCGATCGTCGGACCGGAATGCTCCAAAACCAGACCTGTTCTGGAAGGCAATTTTTCTCACGCGGTATCCTGTCTGAAGGTGGACCCACAGGCACTGCCGGCAGAAGCGGAGCACTAAATGCCGGACGTCCCTTACGAGGGACAACAGATGTGGATAAACCTCTTTACGGAATCAGAACGGGGATAATGGGATAGAGAAGGGTAAAGCGTCCGCGCCGGGGATGGCGCGGTCCGGGTCATTCTTTCCACAGAATGTGGCAAAGTTTGTGGTCTTTTTCCCGGCAAATTAGCACGCGGGCGAAAATATCGGTGATTTCCCCGCCATCCTGTTCCGCGAGCCCGATGACCACCTCGGCAAAAAAATCAGGATTCAGATCGAATTCAACGTGTTCAGCCCAGTCTTCCGCCGGATCGAATAGCTCGGCCCCGCCACGTTCCTCGAATTGCAGGTTGAACAGCAGAATATCTGCCGGATCGAGATTATCTGCGGCGAGTTCCAGAAAAATGTCGTAAGCCTGTTCCAGCGCTTCGTCTTCGGTCAAGCGGTTATTCAAATCCATAAAAACTATTCCTGTTAATGCGCAATGGCGTTATTAAAACACGGTAAAAGCCGTATTTATAGCAACGGACTGAAAAAGTAAAACAACCGCTCAACAATTCGCTGCCAGTAAGGCCTTTTTTGCCATTGTTCCGTGTTCAGCAAGGCGGAACGAGCAATATAGTCTTCCTGTACACAGGCCAAATCACTGCCGAAACCCGCATCGTCAATGACCAACGTGATCTCAAAGTTCAACCACAGACTGCGCATGTCAAGATTCACGGTGCCGACCAGACTCAGTTGCCCATCGACCAGTACGCTCTTGGTATGCAACAGCCCGTCTTTAAACTGGTAAATTTTTACCCCGGCATCCAGCAGTTCGGTAAAGAAACCACGACAGGCCCAGCCAACCAGCACCGAGTCATTTTTGTAAGGAACAATGATGCTCACATCCACGCCGCGTTGAGCGGCGGTACAGATGGCGTGTAGCAGGTCATCACTGGGAACAAAGTAGGGCGTAGTCATGATCAACTGCTTGCGTGCAGAGTAGACGGAGGTTAATAACGCCTGATGAATCATTTCCTCCGGGTATCCCGGTCCGGAAGCGATCACCTGAATGGTGTGACCGCTCTCCTGCTCAAACGGCATCACGTTGACGTCGGGAGGGGGCGGTAAAAGGCGTTTCCCCGTTTCCATTTCCCAGTCACAGCAGTAGATAATACCCAGCGTCGTTGCTACCGGGCCTTCAATACGCGCCATCAGATCAATCCATTGCCCCACGCCGGCGTCCTGCTTAAAGATGCGCGGATCGACCATATTCATACTGCCGGTGTAGGCGATACGGTTATCAATCAGGACAATTTTGCGATGCTGACGTAAATCCATACGTCGCAGGAATGCACGGAATAAGTTGACCTTTAGTGCCTCGACCACGTCAATTCCGGCGGTGCGCATCAGTTCAGGATGTCGATTGCGGAAAAAGTGAACGCTGCCGGCCGAGTCGAGCAAGATACGGCAATGCACGCCGCGACGCGCCGCGGCAATCAGCGCGCTGGTAACCGGCTCCACCAATCCGCCGGGCTGCCAGATATAGAACACCATCTCAATATTGTTTTGGGCCAGATTGATATCACGCAGCAGAGCCTTGATAGTGTCATCAAAAGTGGTGAGCAACTGTAGCTGGTTTCCTTTGACGCCGCCCACCCCTTGACGTCGCTCGCACAGTTGAAATAACGAACTGGCGACTTCGCTGTTTTCCGTGGCAAAAATTCGCCGATATTCTTTAAGTTCACGTAACCATTGTGCCGTAGAAGGCCACATTTTGCTGGCGCGTTCTGCCCGACGCTTACCCAAATGCAGTTCACCGAAGGAAAGATAAGCAATAATACCGACAAGTGGCAGGATATAAATGACCAGCAACCAGGCCATGGCCGACGGTACCGTGCGACGTTTCATCAGAATACGCAGCGTGACACCTGCGATCAGCAACCAGTAACTGAAAACAAGCAACCAACTTATTACGGCATAGAATGTTGTCATAGAGGCGAAACAGATCCCTTCTGTAAAATATCAATAAAGAGTGTACGCATAGTTTTATAAAAGGGGAAATGCCTTTGGTCTGAATAAAATAGCGCAGTTGGCGGTTTTTCTGTTCAGGAAAATTTAAACATTGCTTGGATCGCGATATGAAGGATCTATAATGCCTGGCGTAAGTTGTCGATAAAAGAGTTACGCCCATGAAACGCAGTCGGAATGAAGTGAGCCGCTGGCGGATGTTACGTCAGGTCCAACGTCGAAGAAGTCGCTGGCTGGAAGCCCAATCCCGAACATACCGTCATATTCACTATGCACGCTATTTGCAACAAAAGCACCAGCGGCGGGCATTGTTATATGCGGTAACCTATGAATGGTAATTATCTGAAGAATCAAGACTGAAGCAGCATATGGTTTGATTTTACAGTGACGTCATTCGTGTTTTTCACGGAACGGGAGATCTCTTCGGAAATCTCTGTTCCGTGCATATCGTTTAACACCGGCTGCGGTCATCGCCTTGTCATCTCTCCGCGTAAATGCTTCCCGATATTCAGGATAACGCCGGTATCAATGCGCTATCGCTGGTATGGGAAGGCGCATCTTCATCTGAAGGTAGCTGAAACAGGGAAACGGTCTCATTGAGTTGTTCGGTTTGTGCCAGCAGCGAGGTGAAGGTTAATGCCGAGGCTTCAACCTGATCTGCATTCTGTCTCACGCTATCATTCAGCGTGCTGATACGATTGGTTACTTCGTGAATGCTCTGATTTTGTTGGTGCGATATTTCCGATATCTCGCTCAAGAACGTGCTGGTGCCTTTCGCCGCTTGAATGATTTCCTGTAGGCTGTCATTCAATTTTTTCACCAACAGCGTACCGGTTTCAACGCTGTGGTCTGAATCCCGGATTAGCGAGTTAATATTTTGCGCCGAATGGCTGCTTTGTGACGCCAGCGTCCCCACTTCCCGGGCGACGACCGAAAAACCGCGTCCCATTTCGCCAGCGTGAGCCGCTTCAATTGCCGCATTCAAAGACAGAATGTGCGTCTGGAAAGCAACGCTTTCAATCATACCGATCGCTTCCGTCATTTCCCGCGTTCTGCCGGTGATGTCCGACATGGCTGCTTTGACCTCATCCATCATTGTTTCGCCTTGAAGCGCAATATTGCTGGCGTCGGTAGCATGAAGACTGGCATGTTGAGTGTGCTCGGCGTTTTGTTCGAGATGCTGACTCAATTGTATAATATGTTCGGTGGTGGCTTTCAGCTCATGAGATTGCCGGATCGCCTGTTCGGAAAGCATCTGGTTATTCTGGGCGACCTTATCAACCTGATTCATCATATTGTCCACGCTCTGGCGGACACGATTGACCAGATCAACAAGTCCGTTTTGCATCTGGATCACGCTGTCATGCAACTGACTGACTTCCCGTGTGCCCGCTTTCTCCAGATGGAGGGACTGTGATAGATCGCCTGCCGCAATGCGTTGCAGATGTTGAATAATACTCGTCAGCGGGCGGATGATAATACGGCTGACGCCTAACCAGACGGCGATGGATACCGCCAGCAATATGCTCAGCACAATAATGAATATCAACTGAGCGCGATCGAGGGACTCGAGGAATTGCTGCCCGTGCTGTTTCTGTAGCGCATCGTTGCTTTGTAAATAGAGTGAATATTTCTGGGTAAAGTCGTTTTGATAGGCCTGAATGGGAATAGCAAAGAAAATATCAATATCGTTGGTGGTTTTTATGCCATGAGCCAGTTCAAGCAGCCCGTTATACAGTTGATTATAACTTTTTTTCAGATCATCAAATGTTTGTTCATCGGTAAGATCGGTCGGGGACTTTTCCAGTAACTGATAATTCACCTGCGCTTGCTTCAAAGAGTCTTCGGCTTCATCCATCAAACTATGCCAACTGCCTTCGGAACCGGTTTCCTTATCTACCAGCAGGTAAATGCCGGCGCGGTTCAGCTTATCACTGGCATTCATGATGGCCATTCTGGCTTTATCCATCAGCGCCTGCTGCTGGCGCAGGTTTTCATTGGCGGAAATGTCCCATCTTACCTGCGTCATGGTTTGAGAAATGATGCCTACCGACACCAACTGCAACAAAGAAAATAACCCGATGACAAGTAGTAAACCGGAAAGGATGCCCAACCGACGGTGGCGGTTTCTCATCAATATGCCAATACGTGAAGTAATAGACGTTAACATGTAGTCTGACTCTCATGCGCCATGAAGAGCCTTTAAACTATCATTGTCAAATGACTAAAATATTTCAGCGCCTTACGGAGAAGGCAAGAGGGCAAACTTAATCGAAAAACGCCATGGTCACCGCATGCTGTACAGACGGCGGCGACCATGATCGTCGCAGGCGCTAGAACACTTTCTTGAAAGGTTTAACCAGCACGTGGCGATAAACACCCGCAGTAATGTAAGGATCCGATTCTGCCCATGACCGGGCATCATCCAGAGAATCAAATTCTGCGATGACAACGGAACCTGTAAAACCGGCGTCGCCAGGCGTTTCACTGTCCACCGAAGGCGTCGGACCTGCGGTCAGCAACCTGCCTTGATCGTGCAACTGTTTCAGGCGGGCGAGATGATCCGGCCTTGCCGCCAGCCGTTTTTCCAGCGTATCGACATTATCTTCAGCATAAATAACATAGAGCATAAAAAACCCCTCACCAATAGCGTCACGCAATAAAAAGATAAATCATCATACGTGATGAAAATGTCAGGACAAGCATATCGTTATGTCGTCAGCGTCGAAGTGTTCGTTCAACCCCCTGTGTTTTTTTTAACAATTGCTCGGGTTGTTATTGAATATGATTGCTATTTGCATTTAAACTTGGGCGGCATAAGAGGATAAAGACATACGATGCCGCATACAAAGTTTCTCCTTACCCGCCGTTATTCATGGCCATTTATACTTTCAGTGGGCGTTCACGGCTCGCTGATTGCAGGCTTGCTGTACGCATCATTCAATAATGCTATTGAACTGCCTCAGGAATCTAAACCGATCAGTGTGGTGATGGTCAATCCTGCTGCATTTGAAGCGGCCCCAGCTGCGACATCAGCGCCGACCGAACCTGAGCCAGTAAAGCAGCCGGAACCAGAGCCGCTGCCCGAGCCCACGCCAGAACCGGAGCCGGAACCCATTCCAGAGCCGGAGATTACGCCAGAACCCTTGCCTGAACCGGTTCCCGTGCCTCTGCCGGAGCCTAAGCCTCAACCTCCTAAGCCCAAACCGAAGCCGAAACCGGTGAAAAAGGTCGAGGAACCGAAACCCGTTAAACGCCAACCCGCAGCTGAGAAACAGCCGCCGTCTCCGTTTACCAGCGAAACGACGACTCGTAGCGTCAACAATGCGCCTGTCCAGCAGGCGCCGGCACCTTCAGCGAATATGCAGTCGACCGGACCAAGACCGCTGAATCGCGCCCAGCCACAATACCCGGCACGTGCATTCGCGTTGCGGGTGGAAGGCCGGGTTAAAATGCAATTTGACGTCGATGGTTCAGGCCGGGTGGATAACGTTCGTGTGCTTTCTGCCCAGCCTCGCAATATGTTTGAACGGGATATCAAGCAGGCAATGCGGAAATGGCGCTATGAAGCCAATAAGCCCGGCAAAGATATGGTCGTCACGATCGTCTTTAAAATTGATGGTGGAGCGGCGGTAGAGTAACTACTCAGCTTTGTTGAGGTGCCAACAGCCTGTTAATAAACCAATGGGCTGTTGGCAACGTTCTGAAGATGAAATTGTCGGGGCTTTTGCTGTCAGCGATGGCGCTGAAGCGTCCTTTTACGCTTCGCCAGGATTAAAGTTGCTTTTGCCAACGGGAAGTTCGCGCGGACGTCCTTCTTCATCAACAGCCACATAGGTGAATAGCGCTTCCGTCGCCCGGTAGCGTTGACCAATGGGCTCCGATGACACTTTTTTCACCCAGACTTCGACATTGACATTAATGGAAGTGCGTCCGGTATGCAGGCAGCGAGCGTAGCAGCACACCACATCACCAACCGCGACCGGCTTTAAAAACGACATACCATCCACCCGGACGGTAACCACACGGCCTTCCGCAATTTCTTTCGCTAAAATGGCGCCACCGATGTCCATTTGCGACATCAACCAGCCGCCAAAAATATCCCCATTCGCATTGGTGTCTGCGGGCATCGCCAGTGTACGAAGTACCAGTTCGCCCTGAGGTAACACGTCTTGTTTGCTCATATGTTATCAATCAATTTGGTTGAATTTATAAAGTCATTGCGTGTTTATCAAACGGGCGCCATCTTTATCATTGCCATGACAAACGCATTGTTTTTCCTGCGCTTGAAGTCGACAGGGCCGGTTAATGCTTGCCTTCTTTTTCTTCTGACTTTTCCTCGTCACCGGGCAAGTGCCGGTAAATATAAATGCCGCAGAGTAACGTAAACAGCAGGGTAAATCCTGTCAGGCCAAAGACCTTAAAGTTAACCCACACACTTTGTGGCATCCAGAACGCAATATAAATGTTTAATAATCCACATACCAGAAAGAAACAGGCCCAGGATAGGTTAAGTTTTTCCCACACGGCTTCTGGCAGGGTTAGCTCTTTCCCCAGCATTTTCTGGATCAGCGTTTTCTTCATGACGAACTGGCTTACCAACAGGGCGATGGCAAACAAGGCATAAATAATGGTGACTTTCCATTTAATGAACTGATCGTTATGGAATACCAGGGTCAATGTCCCGAAAATGGCGACCATCACAAAGGTGATCAGCGTCATTTTTTCTATTTTACGATATGCAAACCAGGTTACGACCAGCGCAAGGGCCGTTGCCGCGATCAAGGCGCCTGAAGCGATATAGATGTCGTACAGTTTGTAAACAACAAAAAAAACGACCAGTGGAAGAAAATCAAGAAGTTGCTTCATTATGTCAATCCGTCACTCAATAATGTATTGGTGATGACCTGACGGCCATCTGATAACTAAGCCATTATCCTTTATTGTGATGCACTGTTCCCGAGATATCGTAATAATTTGCAGAAAATTACGATTGAGCATTTTGTCAGTAAGGGACATCAGGGGAAAAGCGTGCCGCAGAGTGCGCAGCACGCCGTAGCATCAGGAACGCAGTAGCATATAAAGACGGAACAGATAGATCAGCAGGACAGCAGAAACCAGATTGCTCAGTCCATTCAAGATCACCGCGGTCACCGTGGGAGAAAACATGGGCAGTTTGGTCACCAACAGCAAAATGGCAATTTTGGTCAATAACCACAGGATGACCGCCGGCGCCGTGATTTTAAAGTTGTTGTAGGCCAGTCCGGCGCTGATTTTAATTGAGCTGAATGCGCCTCGTTTCTCCGTTACGGCGATAACGGGCGACAAACTTAGCGCAATGGCCAGCAGAACGCCGGGAATGACTAAAAACAGCATGCCCAGTTGAATCAGCAGCGTGCAGAGGAGAATCAACAGGAACAAACGGGGCAGAACGGGAGCGGAAGCGCCAATGGCGCGCAGTGCGCTGGTAGGCGTTCCTGCGGATACCATCTGAATCAGCATCAGAATACCGCCAGTAAGCAGAGCGTTCCCGATAAGGGCTGAAAATGTGCCCGCCGCTGACATTTTGAGCAGTACAGTCTGCTGTTCCGGCGTCATTTGTTGGATCAAGTCCATCATCCCCAGTTCTACAGAGGAAGACAGATCGTTACCTGCGTTCTGCAATATCTGTAAATCTTCGCTGCCTGGGGACATGGCATGATTCATGATGACAGTAATGAACGCGGTCAGCAGAGCCATCAGTAAAATGCTGATGAACTGGTTGCGTGTAAAATTCATTGTGTCACGGTACAAAGTGTTAGCCGTGATAGGCATGCAAACTCCTTGAGGTAAAATGATCAATCAGACTCAGCCGCTGATTGTAACCTGTTACGCCAAACTGTGGCACCCCGTCCACTCTGTGACTGCCTCATTTATTGCCATTATCTTGCCTGAACAGCCAACGCTGTCGCCAATGGCGGCAATCCATAATGCGCCCGCGCCCGATCGCAAGCGTCATTGATCTGTCCGTTTTCCCCGGATTGCATGAACTCCCGGCAGGGGGAAGGACGATCGGCATAGATAGAACAACTGACGGATTCGCCAATTTTTCCCGCTAACGCCGCACAATACGGTTTTTTACTATTGGTTCCTTCCATGCAGCGCAGGAAGGGAGAAAGTGGTTCAGTGAGTAATGAGGGGACAGAGCCTCCGCCATCATCGGCTTCAGCCCAGTAAAAAGACACCCTGAAATAGGCGCAGCAGGCGCCACAACGCATACAGGTGTTGTCGTTCATTTGATTTTAACTACCGCCCTTAACCGGTATTGAATCATGTTGGTGAGAATAAAAATCTACCGCCTGAATTGGACAATTGGGAGTGTAATTTGCGAGAAGCGCATTTTATCCCTGCATAAACACCACCTCCTATGGAGGTGGTCAGCAACATG
>NZ_QDKJ01000021.1:0-36509 GCF_003115815.1 Brenneria roseae subsp. americana
TAGCAAAGACCATGCCATCTTTTATCTGATTGTTTTTAAAGTAAAATCCATTAACTCAAATTTTTCCTAAGTCAAATTTGAGCAAGAAATTGCGCAGACTTCCCGAATCGTTTGCAAACATTGCGCAAAAAGTGATGTATGCTGGGAAGTGAGCAAGAAGTTGCGCAGAATTGGCACTTACTCTGAAAATTTGACTTAATGATGTGAGACCGCAGTCTTTTTGAACGATTTCAACGATGAATAACCAAAATTATCGCAAAAAACATTAACATAAAGCAGGTTAATAATTATTCTGGTTATGAGTTTAACTTCAGTCTGGGAGAGTTCTACTCCCCCTTGGCTTTCGCCAACTGCGCGCGGATGCTGGCCAGGTGGCTTTGTCCCTTCTGCATCCGTTCCTGAGCACTGACCACTTTCCGCTCGGTTTCCCAAATCAAGTCATCCTGCGGTAACTCAAGCAAGAAACGGCTGGGTTCGGGACGCACCAATTCCCCGTACTGACGCCGCTCTTTGCACAGGGTAAATATCAGTTCGCGCTGAGCGCGGGTGATGCCGACATACGCCAGCCGCCGCTCTTCATCGACATTATCTTCATCAATGCTGCTTTGATGCGGCAGTAGCCCCTCTTCCATCCCGACCAGAAACACATAGGGAAACTCGAGGCCCTTTGAGGCGTGCAGCGTCATTAACTGCACCTGATCCAGCTCTTCTTCGTTTTCTCCCCGCTCCATCATATCCCGCAGGGTGAAACGCGTGACGACTTGCGTCAGCGTCATGGGTTCATCCAGATCCGACCCTTCAAGCATTTCCGTCATCCAGCTAAAAAGCTGATTCACGTTTTTCATCCGCATTTCTGCGGCCTTGGGACTGGGCGAGGTTTCATACAGCCAGCTTTCGTAATCCAGCCCGTGGATCAGATCGCGGACCGCCGCCACCGGTTCACGATCGGCCAGACGAGCGATGTCTGACAGCCACTGCGTAAACCGTTGCAGGGATTCCAATCCACGCCCGGTCAGCGATTGACCGAGCCCAAGATCAAAACTGGCGTTAAACAGGCTTTTGTTTCGCTGGTTCGCCCACTCTCCCAGCTTTTTCAATGTCGCCGGGCCAATCTCTCGTCGCGGCGTATTGACGATGCGCAAGAACGCGCTGTCGTCATCCGGATTGGTTAAAACACGTAAATACGCCAGCAGATCCTTGATCTCGGGACGCGAGAAAAACGACGTGCCGCCAGAAATTCGGTAAGGGATCCGATTCTGCATCAGCATTTTTTCAAACAGGCGTGACTGGTGATTGCCGCGATACAGAATGGCATAGTCGCCATACTGGGTCTTTTTAATGAAATGATGAGCGATCAGTTCGCCAACCACCCGTTCGGCCTCATGATCCTCGTTGTTGGCGGTAATCACTTTCAGCTCATCACCATAGCCCAGCTCCGAGAACAGCCGTTTTTCAAACACATGCGGGTTGTTGGCAATCAGAATATTGGCCGACTTCAGAATGCGGCCGGAAGAACGGTAGTTCTGCTCCAGCTTGATGACCTCCAGCTTCGGGAAATCCTGCTGTAACAGCACCAGATTCTGCGGGCGGGCGCCACGCCAGGAATAAATCGACTGGTCGTCGTCGCCCACCACGGTAAAACGTGCGCGGCTGCCCACCAGCAATTTCACCAGTTCATACTGGCTGGTGTTGGTATCCTGATATTCATCCACCAGCAAATAGCGTAAGCGATTCTGCCAGCGTTCCCGTACTTCATCGTTACGTTTGAACAGCAGCGTCGGCAGCAGGATCAAATCGTCAAAATCCAATACGTTACAGGCACGCAGATGGTCGTGATACAGCGAATAACAGTGAACAAACAGCTTATCGCGTTCAGATCGCGCCATAGCGGCCGCACCGGCGGGATCGACAAGGTCGTTTTTCCAGCCTGAGATCGTTGACGTTAATTGCTGCAACAGCGTTTTATCGTTTTCCAGCCACGGCTCCGTCAGCTCTTTCAGCAAAGCCATCTGATCCTGATCGTCAAACAGGGAAAAGTTGGCTTTCATCTCCAGCGCCGCGTACTCGCGTTTGATGATCTCCAACCCCAGCGTATGGAAGGTGGCGATCACCAGTCCGCGAGTTTCTTTGCGACCCAGCGTTTGCGCGACTCGCTCCTTCATCTCACGCGCGGCTTTATTGGTGAAGGTTACCGCGGCGATATGGCGGGCCTGATACCCGCACTGACGGATTAAATGCGCAATTTTATTGGTAATAACGCGTGTTTTACCCGAACCGGCCCCCGCCAGCACCAGGCAAGGGCCGGTAACGAATTCGACTGCGTGTTGTTGGCTGGGGTTTAAACGCATAACGATATTGCTCACTCATCAAACGGAAAGGGATTGTAGCAGAAAGCAGAATCGATCTTGAGCGGGGATTTATTCATCACGGAAAGCACGTCGCAGTCCACATCTGACGTTGCAGATGTTACATTGCGCACAGGAATCTTCCTCTTAAATAAAGGTAACTATAATGGCAAATACCGCAGCCGCACTGCATATTCTGGTCGATACCGAACAGCAGGCCAACGATATTCTGGCCCAGTTGGAGCAAGGAGCCGACTTTCAGAAACTGGCACAACAATATTCCACCTGCCCGTCAAAACGTAACGGCGGCGATTTAGGTGAATTCCGCAAGGGTGATATGGTCCCCGCCTTTGATAAAGCGGTCTTTTCCTGCGAATTGCTGAAACCCGTTGGCCCGGTGAAAACCCAGTTCGGCTATCATCTGATTAAAGTGCTGTACCGCAATTAACCCCTTCTACGCGCCTTGCCGGACGCAACGGCCATTGCCCGGCAAGGTTACCTCACCATAACCTAGCCGATTGTCATCAGGCTGGCGTTGCCTCCCGCAGCAGCGGTGTTAATACTCAGCGAACGTTCATACAGCAGTCGCTCCAGCAAGATATGGATCTCACCGCGAGTAAAACCCTGTACGGAAACAATCGGGCCATGGCGTTCCGCAAGCTGTTGGCTCAGTTGGCGCAATTGATCCGCATCGCCATGATAGATCGCCGCATCAAATATCCGATCGTCTTGCTGCCAGTCCTGACTGAACTGAATTCGTGATTGAACGGCACCCGGTAAACGGCGATACAGCGTCTGCAATAACGGCGTATCCGTCCACAGCACGCGTCCTCCCGTTGCCAGCACGGCAGCCAGTTGAATCAGCGCATCCTCGTCGTTGTCCGCCAGACACAACACTCGCTCACGCGGCGCCAGCGTATAGGTATTGCGTTCTCCCGTCGGCCCCGGCAGCAGACGCGTCGTACCCGCCAATCCATGCGCCGCATACTGCTGGCATATCACCGCCAACTCGCGATGATGCCCGGTAATCGCCCATTTCTCCAGAGCCCTCAACGCCGTCAATAACGTCGCTCGCACGCTGGCATCCACGGTTTGCTCGCGATCCTGATGGGCCAGTCCATTCAGCACCGCATCATCCGGTTTGTGTGACAACAGCCGATACAGATAAAGCGGTCCGCCCGCTTTCGGCCCGGTACCAGAGAGCCCTTCCCCGCCAAATGGCTGAACGCCGACCACGGCGCCCACCATATTGCGGTTGACATACTGATTGCCCACTCTGGCGTTACCGGTTACGCGCGCGATGGTTTCGTCAATACGCGTATGTAAACCCAGCGTCAAACCATACCCTGCCGCATTAATCTGTTCGATCAGCGCGTTGAGATGTTGGCTTTGATACCGCACGACGTGCAATACCGGCCCAAACACCTCTTGTTGCAGTTCGTCTACGCTTTCCAACTCGATAAGCGTCGGTTTGACGAACGTTCCCCGCGACCATTGCGGTGCATCCTGCGGCGGTGATGCAGGCTGGAAAACCTTGCGTCCTTTCGCCCGCATACGCTGAATATGCCGCTCAATAGACTGTTTCGCATCCGCATCAATCAGCGGACCAATATCGGTGGACAAACGTTCCGGGTTGCCCATCCGGCATTCGGCCATCGCCCCACGCAGCATTTGCAGCGTATGATCCGCGACCTCCTCCTGAATACACAGGATACGCAGTGCCGAACAGCGCTGACCGGCACTGTCAAATGCAGAAGCGACGACATCGTTAACCACCTGCTCGGTCAGTGCGGAGGAATCAACGATCATGGCATTCAACCCGCCGGTTTCGGCAATCAGCGGCGTAAGACGCCCCTGCGGATCCAGCCGTCCGGCGATGCTGCGTTGCAGCAGACCGGCAACGTCGATCGATCCGGTAAACATGACGCCACGCACCCGGCTGTCATTGACCAGCGCGGCGCCCACGTTTTCCCCCCGCCCCGGCAGCAATTGCAATACGCCGGCAGGTACGCCCGCCTCAAGCAGGATACGCACGGCCTGAGCCGCAATCAGCGGGGTTTGTTCGGCGGGTTTCGCCAGAACGCTGTTACCCGCCGCCAGCGCGGCGGCAATCTGTCCGGTAAAAATTGCCAACGGAAAATTCCACGGACTGATGCAAACCACCGGCCCCAGCGACCGATGTGAATCATTGGCAAACGACTCGCGTACCTGAGCGGCGTAATAGCGTAAGAAATCAACCGCCTCACGCACTTCGGCAATCCCATTGCCGAACGTTTTACCGGCTTCGCGAACCAATAATCCCAGCAGTTGCTGCAACTGACTTTCCATCATATCTGCCGCCTTGTTCAGCACGTCTGCACGCTCTGTTGGCGGTGTGGCAAACCAGATCGCTGCGGCCTTGACGGAGGCTTCCAGCGCCCGGGCGACATCCCGGTCGCTGGCTTCACGCACATATCCCACGATGTCACGCGACTCGGCAGGATTGATCACGGGTTTTGCCGCTTCCGGTTCAGATTCGTCGTCAATAACCGGCGCGGCTTGCCAGAGCAGTGCCGCGCTGGTCAGCAACGCGCTGGATAGTGAAGCAAGACGGTGTTCATTGGACAGATCGAGCCCGCCGGCGTTACGCCGAACATCGCCGTACAAATGGCGGGGTAAGGGAATTCGGGGATGCGGAAGGCCGATTCGCCCTTCCGCCGCCGCCAGCGCTGCTACGTCGCTGATGGGATCGGCCACCAGTTTCTCAAGCGGCAGGGTCGAATCGGCAATACGGTTCACAAAGGAAGTATTGGCGCCATTTTCCAGCAGACGGCGCACCAGATAGGCCAGTAGCGTTTCATGCGTTCCGACCGGCGCATAAATGCGGCACGGACGATTCAATTTTCCTTCGGCAACCTTGCCCACCACCTGTTCATAAAGCGGTTCACCCATGCCGTGCAGACATTGGAATTCGTACTGGCCGGGGTAATAGTTGTTGCCAGCCAGATGGTAAATCGCACTTAAGGTTTGCGCGTTATGCGTGGCGAACTGGGGATAAATCAGATTTGGCGCCGCCAGTAATTTACGCGCACAGGCCAGATAGGACACATCGGTATAAACCTTGCGGGTATAGACCGGATAGCCTTCAAGTCCATCAACCTGCGCGCGTTTGATTTCACTGTCCCAATAGGCGCCTTTCACCAGACGAATCATCAGACGCCGATGGCTGCGCCGGGCCATGTCGATGATGGCATCAATGACAAACGGGCAACGTTTCTGGTAAGCCTGAATGACAAATCCAATACCATTCCAGCCAGCCAACTGTGGCTCAAAGCAGAGTTTTTCCAGCAGATCGAGGGAGATCTCCAGTCGATCCGCCTCTTCCGCATCGATATTGATCCCAATGTCATACTGGCGGGCCTGTAATGTGAGCGACAGCAGACGCGGATACAACTCTTCCATCACCCGCTCATATTGCGCCCGGCTATAGCGGGGATGCAGGGCGGACAGCTTGATGGAAATGCCCGGTCCCTCATAGATGCCCCGGCCATTGGATGCTTTGCCGATGGCATGAATCGCCTGGCTGTAAGACGCCAGATAAGCAGCGGCATCCTTCTCCGTTAGCGCCGCTTCCCCGAGCATGTCATAGGAGTAGCGGAATCCCTGCGCCTCCAGTTTGCGGGCATTCGCCAACGCTTCAGCAATGTTTTCGCCTGTCACAAACTGCTCGCCCATCAGACGCATCGCCATATCCACGCCTTTACGAATCAACGGTTCACCGCTTTTTCCAATGATCCGGTTCAGTGAATTCGACAGGTTCGCCTCATTGTGCGTGGCAACCAGCTTACCAGTGAATAACAATCCCCAGGTCGCAGCGTTAACAAACAGCGATGGGCTGTGACCAAGATGCGCATGCCAGTCGCCGGCACTGATTTTATCGCGAATCAGCGCATCACGCGTGGGCCTGTCGGGAATACGCAGCAATGCTTCAGCCAGGCACATCAGCGCCACGCCTTCCTGAGAAGAAAGTGAAAATTCCTGTAGTAATCCCTGTACCATGCCGGCACGCCCGGTGGCGCCTTTTTGTCCTCGCAGGCGTTCCGCCAGACGATGAGCCATTTTCTGCGTCAATTGCGCCATTTCTGCCGGAAGTTTTGCCTGTTCAAGTAATATCGGCACCAGTTCAGGTTCAGGACGACGATAGGCAGAGGTGATGGCGGCACGAATAACGGACTGGGGCAATACCTGTTCTGCAAAATCAAGAAAGGGTTGATGGGTTTCTTCTTCCTGAGATTGCGGCATAATCTCTTCCGCTTCAATTTGGCTGAACGCAGCCGGTTGTGGTATCTCAGGAGTGTCGGTGCCACTTTCGAGGCGTTCGAGATAATTAAAAATGGCCTGTTTGATAAGCCAGTGCGGCGTGCGATCGATCCGCTGTGCCGCTGCTTTGATCCGGTCACGCATTGCCTCGTCGAGTTTTACACCCATCGTGGTAGAACCCATTCGCCCCACTCCTGTGATTGAAAAGGACACATAGCCAACGTCAATATCGATCACGTTGCAACTTTGTGCAACCTTGTTAACAAATGTAGTCGGTTGCAACCTACAGGCGTCTGCATCTCCAATAGATTGCGAATACCGGCAGTAACATGAAAAATGAAAGCCGTATCTGTGCCTCGTTCCGGCCAGAGTGATAAATACAAAACACACCGCCGCCGTGAAGGGTGTGCGAATAATAATGAAAGTGGAGAATTGAATGACAATGAGCACACCAATGCTGGTGACGTTTCTGGTGTATATCCTTGGGATGGTACTCATCGGCCTGTTCGCCTATCGCGCCACCAATAGTTTTGGCGATTACATTCTGGGCGGACGTAAAATGGGAAGCGTGGTGACGGCGCTCTCAGCCGGCGCATCAGACATGAGCGGTTGGCTTTTGATGGGATTGCCTGGCGCCGTCTTCATCTCCGGCATCTCTGAGAGCTGGATCGCCATCGGCCTGACGATCGGAGCCTACCTTAACTGGAAATGGGTGGCAGGTCGTTTACGCGTTCATACCGAAGTCAACCACAATGCGCTGACGCTGCCAGATTACTTTACTCACCGTTTTGAAGACACCAGCAAATTACTGCGGGTGATTTCCGCGCTGATTATCCTGATATTTTTCACCATTTACTGCGCCTCTGGCGTCGTAGCCGGCGCCCGTCTGTTTGAGAGCACCTTTGATATGAGCTATGGCACCGCGTTATGGGTCGGAGCCGCCGCGACCATCGCCTATACGTTTATCGGCGGATTTCTGGCGGTAAGCTGGACGGATACCGTACAAGCCAGCCTGATGATCTTCGCCCTGATCCTGACGCCCGTGATGGTGATCCTGTCGCTGGGCAATATTGATACCTCGCTGATGGTGATTGAAGCGAAGAATCCCGCCAATCTGGATATGTTTAAGGGTCTGAATTTCGTCGCCATCATTTCACTGATGGGCTGGGGTCTTGGTTACTTCGGACAGCCACATATCCTGGCGCGCTTTATGGCCGCGGATTCCCACCACACCATTCACAGCGCACGCCGTATCAGTATGACCTGGATGATCCTGTGTCTGGCGGGAGCGGTGGCGGTCGGCTTCTTCGGCATTGCCTACTTTACCAACCACCCGGAACAAGCGGGTAACGTATCGCAAAACAGTGAGCGTGTGTTTATTGAACTCTCGATGCTGTTGTTCAACCCATGGATTGCCGGCGTTCTGCTATCGGCGATCCTGGCGGCGGTTATGAGCACCTTAAGCTGTCAGCTTCTGGTCTGCTCCAGCGCGATCACTGAGGATTTATACCGTCCATTTTTGCGCCCAAAAGCCACGCAGAAAGAGCTGGTGTGGGTCGGCAGGGCGATGGTGCTGCTGGTGGCGGCCATCGCCATCATCCTGTCGGCAAACCCGGAGAATCGCGTGCTGGGGCTGGTTAGCTATGCCTGGGCCGGTTTCGGCGCGGCTTTCGGTCCGGTGATTCTGATTTCCCTGCTGTGGTCGCGTATGACCCGCAACGGCGCGCTGCTCGGGATGATTGTCGGCGCGGCGACCGTACTAATATGGAAACAGTATGGCTGGCTGGGACTGTATGAAATCATCCCCGGTTTTGTGTTTGGCAGCCTGACCATTTTTGTCGTCAGTCTGCTAGGCCGTGCGCCATCTCAAGCGATTACCGAGCGTTTCAATAAAGCGGAAGCGGAATTCAAATCGATCTGATCGCGACAGGCGCCGTTCACGGCGCCTTGATCGTCTGGCGGCCCCTCACCCCAGACAACCAAACGGGGGAGATGGCGTGTCATTTCCCCCTCCTCTCCCCCGCCCCGGCATGATTCATCCGTTTCCCGGCGATATCGTTACTCACTGAAATTATGTGGTCTGGATCACTAATGCCTTCCGGATTTCCACTTTGAAGTGGAAAACAACTCGCTACAAACCCTTCTTCTCCGGCGGTAGTGTGGCATTCAACACTATTAAATCAGATACGACATGTGAATAACGGAGCGGTAATGAACAAAACCGGGAGTCGTGAAGCAGAGCAAAGCGAGCAACTCGCCGATCGCATGCTGGTATGGATCGGCGAATTACTCAAACGCCATAACATCACCCCGAATGGGGTGCAGAAACAGATGCTGGTATCCCATGTTCGGGCGATGGCGCACCGGTCGGTGACCGGCGAGCCGCTGCCGGACGTGGAGGCCAGCCTGTTTGAAGAGATTTCCGCCGACTCAATGCGTCTGGCGCGTGAAGTCGTGATGGAATTTGGCAATCTTCCCGATGAAGAGGCCTGGCTGCTGTCGGTCCACTTCGAAGTGGCAAAAGAGAACCTTTAACTGTTCAGGAGTGAGTGATGGATAAAATTACCGTAGTCATTGGCGATCGTCTGGGAAAAGGTCAGAAAGTCGCGGCCGGCGTCAAGAAAGCGGGTGGCCGTGCGGTGGTCGTGCCCGGTATGGCCGCTGATATGAAGCTCGGCGACGTAATGAAAGTGGAAAACGCCACCTTCGGTATCTCCTTCTGCGGCAGCGGCGGCGCAGGGGCGATCACGGCGCAGAATAAGCATGGCTACAAAGCCAGATACGGCATGCGTTCGGTCGAGGAAGGCGTAACGGCGATCAACGACGGCTGCAACGTGCTGGGCTTTGGCTTTATGGACAAAGAAGAGCTGGGTGAGCGTCTGGTAGAAGCCTGGAAGAAGAAATACGGTGCCTGACCATGAAAACGCAATTCACCACCACGGTTAGAGTTCGTGGCAAGGGGGAGACCAAGAGCAGAGCCTTTGCCGACGCGCTGAACCACGTTCAGGCAACGGTTATGCAGTCTTCCCCTCACATTTTACTGCGTATTGAGCCACAGGATGTGCAGGTTGTTCATGCACGTGAAGCGGTGCGTAAAGAGGCGTTTCTGTTTTTCTTTCTGCGCCGGGAACGACGCACATTCAGCGTCGAGGTGGATGTCACCGTCAACGTGACGGCCATTAATCTCGATAACGTGGATTTTGTCACGCAAACCTGACTGTTTAAACGACAAGTTGTTCAACATGAAAGGGCTGGCTGATGTTCTTAATAATATTAATAAAATCGCTCATCATCGGCGCGCTGGTCGGCGTGGGTGTCGGTGCCGGGGCGGCACGTATGTTCCATGCCCCCACCACGCAAGGGATGGGCGCGTTTCGTACACTGGGCGAGTTGAATGCCTGTGAAGGCGATCCCGCCTCTCACTTCTCCTTCGGTCTGGGCTTCTTCTTCAACGCCTGGGCCTCGTCGGTGGCGGCGGGCGCTTTCACCCAGGACGTTGACCATCGCATCATTCCCAACTGGGGCGCCGCGGCCCTGATGATAAAAAACCGCAACGTAGCGGAAACGCTGCACGATCCAAGAAAAATGGCAATTGCCTGCGGCATCATCGGCATGATTGTCGTCACCTTCCTGAACCTGACCGCGTCCTCGGTGCCGGAAGCCTTGCAGGTGACGGCGGTGAAAGTGCTGGTGCCGGCCGCCAACCTGCTGGTCAATACCGTGATGCCGGTGATTTTCTGGCTGGCGGCGATTGATGCGGGCAAGAAATCAGGTTTCTGGGCAACCGTATTTGGCGGGGCGGCGCAGCTCATTATGGGCAACGCCGTACCGGGTCTGGTGCTCGGTATCCTGATAGGCAAAGGCGTCGAAGAGAGCGGCTGGAACCGCGTCACCAAAGTGATGATGACGGCCATTGTCGCGCTGTTCGTCCTGAGCGCTTTCTTCCGGGGTTTCGACATGAATATGATCGAATCCTTCAATCTGACCGTGCCGGACTGGCTGGATCGTATTCATCACCTGATGAGCGGAAAATAACAGGAGCCAACAATGGAAGAGAATAAAGGGTTTTGGTATGCCGACTGGTCATTTCCGATCTTTGTCGGCCTGCTCTCGTCAGGGGTATTCGCCGGTACGCACATGTACTACCTCTACGGTATCGGCGCCTTCAACGAAGTGGCGTTCGTTTCCATGCTGCGCGCCGGAATGGATACCGGCGTTTACGGCGCGGTGGCGGCGTTTGGCGCGAGTTTCCTGTTCGCTCGCATCATTGAAGGTTCGCTGGTGGGAATTCTGGATATCGGCGGCGCCATTCAGACCGGCGTAGGGCTGGGCATACCGGCGCTGCTGCTCGGCGCCGGGTTTGTGTTCCCGGTCGCCAACTTCGCCGCCTCGCTGATAACCGGTCTGGTGATCGGTCTGGCGATTGGCTATCTCATCATTCTGGCGCGTAAATTTACCATCAACCAGAGCGATTCCACCTACGGCGCCGATGTCATGATGGGCGCGGGCAACGCGTCCGGCCGCTTCCTCGGACCGCTGATTATTCTCAGCGCGATGACCGCGTCGATCCCGATTGGTATCGGCTCACTGATTGGTTCCCTGCTTTTTTACCTGTGGCAGAAACCCATCACCGGCGGCGCGATTCTGGGCGCGATGCTCTTCGGTTCGTTTTTTCCGGTGGCCATCAGCTAATCTGGCGGGCGCGATAGCGTCCGTCCCAACAGGAGACACGCATGTTTGATTTACTGCTTCGCCGCGCGCGGCTGGTGGACGATACGCTGATTGATATCGCCCTTCAGGATGGACGCATCGCGGCGCTGGGCGATTTATCCGGCCCGGCACGCAAGGAATGCGATCTTCAGGGGGAACACTACGTCAGCGCCGGCTGGATTGACTCCCACGTTCACTGCTACCCGGCATCGCCGATCTATCACGACGAACCGGACAGCGTGGGGATCGCCACCGGCGTCACCACCGTGGTGGATGCGGGCAGCACCGGCGCGGACGACGTGGACGATTTTTATCGCCTGACGCGTGAAGCCACGACCGACGTTTACGCGCTGCTGAATATTTCCCGTGTCGGCCTGATCGCTCAGAACGAGCTGGCCGACCTGACGCACATCGACAGCGCTGCCGTGCGCGACGCGGTGGCACGCCATCCTGATTTTATCGTAGGCATCAAGGCGCGCATGAGCAGCAGCGTCGTGGGCGACAACGGCATCACGCCGCTGCAACGGGCCAAAGCGATCCAGAAGGAAAACGGCGACCTGCCGCTGATGGTGCATATTGGCAATACCCCGCCGAATCTGGACGACATTGCGGCCTTGCTCACTTCCGGCGACATCATCACGCACTGCTATAACGGCAAACCGAACCGTATTCTGACCCCGGCGGGCGAACTCCGCGCCGCGATCCTCCGTGCGCTTGAGCGCGGCGTACGGCTTGATATCGGGCACGGCTCCGCCAGCTTCAGCTTCGCGGTCGCCAGGCAGGCGATAAGCCAGGGCATTTTTCCGCACACCATCAGTTCAGATATCTATTGCCGTAACCGTATCAATGGACCGGTATATAGCCTGGCGCATGTGATGTCCAAATTTCTCGCCATCGGCATGTCGCTGCCACAGGTCATTGACTGCGTAACCGCCAACGCCGCCGACGGGTTGAGTCTGACGCACAAAGGCCGTCTGGCCGTAGGACTTGATGCCGACCTGACGATTTTTGATCTTAATCGCGAGCCCGTCGTTTTTGCAGATAGCGAAAACGACAGCCTTCAGGCCGAACATATTTTGGTTCCGCTGGCCGCCATACGCGCGGGCAAGGGGTTTCTGACTGAACACGGGAGAGCTTTACATGCCTTCGATTTATGAAAAATACGATTTAAAACAGGTTATCAACGCCTCCGGGCGCATGACGATGCTGGGGGTGTCTATCCCACGCCCGGAAGTGGTGGACGCCGTTACCGCCGGCATGAATCACTACTTTGAGATGAAAGATCTGGTGAATAAAACCGGCGACTACATCGCACAGCTATTGAACGTGGAAGCCGCCACCGTCGTGTCCTGCGCCTCTGCCGGGATCGCACAGGCGGTTGCCGCCATTCTGGTGAAAGACAACGACTGGCTGCTGGAAAACCTGCACGTCACTCCCATCGAAAACAACGACATCCTGTTGCCGAAAGGCCATAACGTCAACTTTGGCGCGCCGGTCGGCACCATGGTGGCGCTCGCCGGCGGCAAGGTAGTGGAAGCCGGATACGCCAACGAATGTTCGGCCGGGCAGCTCGCCGCGGCCATCACGCCGCGCACCGCCGCTATTCTGTACATCAAATCCCATCACTGCGTGCAGAAAAGCATGCTCAGCGTAGATCAGGCGGCGGCGGTCGCGCGTGAACATCACCTGCCGCTGATCGTAGACGCGGCAGCCGAGGAAGACTTGCTATGTTATTACCAGGCCGGCGCCGATCTGATTATCTACAGCGGCGCCAAGGCGATTGAAGGCCCCACCAGCGGGTTGGTAATCGGTAAAAAGCGTCATGTGGAATGGGTTAAGCGCCAGTCCAGTGGCATTGGCCGCGCCATGAAGATCGGCAAAGAGGGCATTCTGGGGCTGACTTGTGCAATTGAGCATTATCTCACCGCCACGAAAGAGAGCGGCGCGCAGATGGTGGAAAAGATGACCCCCTTCATCGGCCGGTTGAATACCCTTGATGGCGTCTCCGCCCGTGTGGTGTGGGACGGTGCCGGACGCGACATTGCCCGCAGTGAAATCAAATTTGACGAGGCGATCACCGGCATTGCCACCGGCGATCTTGTCAATGCGTTAAAACAAGGCAAATACGCGATTTATTTCCGTGGCTACAAAGCCAACGAAGGCATTATTGAAGCGGATGTACGCAGCGTCACGGCTGAACAGCTGGACATTGTGTACCGCCGTATTCGCGACGTTCTGAATCAGGAGAAAAGTGCATGAAGCTGACCCCCAATTTTTATCGCGATCGCGTTTGCCTGAATGTGCTGGCGGGGTCAAAAGCGAATGCCAGCGCCATCTATGAAGCCGCCGAGGGCCACGTGCTGGTTGGCGTGCTATCCAAAAACTACCCCGATGTGGCCAGCGCCGTTGCAGATATGCGCGACTACGCCAGGCTTATCAATAACGCGCTTTCCGTCGGACTTGGCGCGGGCGATCCCAACCAGTCGACGATGGTCAGCGAGATTGCCCGCGAGGTGCAGCCGCAACACGTCAATCAGGTCTTTACCGGCGTGGGCACCAGCCGTGCGCTGCTTGGACAGAATGATACCGTGGTGAACGGCCTGGTTTCCCCGACCGGCAGACCAGGGTGGGTGAAAATCTCCACCGGCCCGCGCAGCAGTCGGGAGGCTGACGGCATCGTCCCGATCGACACCGCAATTGCGCTGTTGAAAGACATGGGCGGCAGCTCGATTAAGTATTTCCCGATGGGGGGGCTTCAGTGCCGGGACGAGTATCAGGCGGTCGCCGTCGCCTGTGCGCGCCATGATTTCTGGCTGGAGCCGACCGGCGGCATCGATCTGGACAACATTGGCGATATTCTGCAAATCGCGCTGGATGCAGGAGTAAGCAAAATCATCCCCCACATCTATAGTTCGATTATTGATAAAGCAAGCGGCGATACCCGACCGAACGATGTGCGTACCTTGCTCGCCACCGTGAAACAGCGAGTAGCATAGTTCTGCGGGCCGCCCATATACGAGAGGAAACCCGAGTGCAATTCCCCAATCAACGTTTAGCCCAGTTGTTTGATATGTTGCAAAACGAGACGCTGCCACAGGATGAACTGGCGCAGCGCTTGTCGGTTTCCACACGTACCGTTCGCGCCGATATTACCGCGCTCAATGCGCTGCTGGCGCGCCACGGCGCACAGTTCGTACTCAGCCGAGGCAACGGCTACCGGCTGGAAATTGACGATCCGGTACGCTATCAGGCCTTGCAGGAAACGCGTCCGCGTCCACGGCGTATTCCACGCACGTCACAGGAACGCATTCACGCGCTGGTGGTGCGCTTTCTGACCTCGGCGTTTTCCCTGAAGCTGGAAGATCTGGCCGACGCCTGGTTTGTCAGCCGCGCCACGTTACAAAGCGACATGGCGGACGTGCGCGAATGGCTCGGCCGCTATGATCTGATCCTTGAAACCCGCCCGCGTCACGGTATGAAGCTGTTTGGCGACGAAATGGCGATCCGCGCCTGTCTGACCGATCTCCTGTGGGGGCTGGCCCAGCAGGACAACGATAATCCGTTGATCACCGAAGAGGCGCTTACGCCCGGCATGCTCGCGCACCTGACGGATATCCTCCATGATTGCTTCAGCCAATGCCATATTCGCCTGACCGATGAAGGCGAACGGTTCCTGCGGCTGTATTGCGCCGTTGCTTTACGGCGTATCAGCGAAGGTTACCCTTTACCCGAGTTTGTCGCCGACAATGTGGATGACGATGTAGATGATAATGTGCAGGAGGCAGCGCACCGTATTGCAGACATCCTGCAACAACTGACGGGTAAGCCCCTCTCAGCCGCGGAAGAAAACTGGCTAAAGGTACACATCGCCGCCCGCCAGATCCAGGACATTGCCCCCAGCACCATCAGCGCCGATGACGATGAGGCGCTGGTAAATTACATCCTGCGCTATATCAACACGCAATATAATTACAATCTGCTTGGCGATGAGCAGCTGCACGCCGACCTGCTAACGCACATCAAAACCATGATCACCCGTGTACGCTATCAGATTAATATCCCCAATCCGCTGCTGGACAACATTAAACAGCACTACCCGATGGCGTGGGACATGACGCTGGCCGCAGTATCGAGTTGGGGAAAGTATTCGCCTTATGTGATCAGTGAAAACGAAATTGGTTTTCTGGTACTGCATATCGGCGTGGGGCTGGAACGCCACTACGACATCGGTTATCAGCGTCAGCCCCGCGTACTGCTGGTGTGCGATACCGGCAACTCCACGATACGTATGATCGAGGCGCTACTGCTGCGTAAATACCCGCAGATTGAGGTCACGCGGACGATGACGCTGCGGGACTATGAGCAGCGCGCCGCCATTGATGAGGATTTCGTCATCGCCACCGCCCGCGTGATGGAAAAAGATAAACCGGTGGTGATCATGACGCCGTTCCCAACCGACTATCAGTTGGAACAGATCGGCAAACTGGTTCTGGTGGACAGAACGCGGCCGTGGATTCTGGAAAAATATTTTGATGCCAACCACTTTCGCATTATTCGCCAGCCCATGAGCCAGCAGACGCTTTTCGAACAACTGTGCCGTCAGTTGGAAAAAGAGGGTTATGTCGATGCCGACTTCTTCCCCTCGGTGGTCGAACGTGAATCCATCGTCAGCACCATGCTCGGCGAAGGTATTGCGCTACCCCACTCGCTGGGGCTGCTGGCACGTAAAACGGTGGTGTATACCGTACTGGCGCCCGCAGGGATTCAATGGGGCGATGAGACGGCATATGTTATTTTTCTACTCGCCATCAGCAAGAATGAATATGAGGAAGCGATGGCGATTTACGATCTCTTCGTCACGTTTCTGCGCGAACGAGCCATGACCCAGCTACGCGACAGCCGGGATTTCGCGGATTTCAAGACCGTGGCGATACGCTGCGTCAGCCGGTTTTAACACCGCATGCAAGTGCCTTTCAATTCTGAATGATAATTTCTGTCGGTAGCGTTTCCTGCGTGTTATTAAACCGAATTCGGTTATCCAGTTTATAGACCTCACCAACCACTTTAATGACCAACACACCATCCTGCATCGAAATTTCCGCATTGCGTGTGTTCGTTTTCAAAATTTCCTGTGGTTTTTGATTGCCTTTACGAACACGATAAGAATAAACGAAACCGACCGTCGCGCCGCCATTCTCCAACTGCAAAACATCTATAGAAATATTATTATCAAACTTATATTCACTAACTTTGGCATAACTATCTTTCGTACCAAATAAATAATAGGCTATTCCTGAGATTGAAAGAAACAGCAGGGCGATAGCTAGCGTAAAAGATAAGAAGAATAATTTAATAACCTTTGCTTTTCGCATAATCGATCCCTGGCTTAATATAGATCTGATCGTTTGGATCATCGCCATAAGTTCACTACCCCAGCATACGCCATCATCTGGAGACGGGTTCCCGCCTTCATTTGGGCACAGCCAGCCGCCCGCAGTAAAACGGTTTCAGGGATCCCTCCAGCGTAACCGACGGTACCATAATGGAAATTCCCAAAACTCTCAAATTTAGAACTTTATTGTTTAAAATCCCAGGGACCTTTATTCCGGACAAGCTTATAAAAATCATAATAATCTAAAGGACCTACTATTCTTCCATATTTATTCTTGAGATAAGCCATATTAGCATCGACAGATACACCTTCAGGCGCAGTAGGATAGAACATATCCCAACCTCCTTATTGAGACGATAAACGCGATATTTCATTAATTGAGTCGATATTATAATAATCGTCATCTTCTACACAAATAGGCAGAAATCCCATTAATTAACGTCGTTATTTTCGTGATATGCAAAAAGACATCAGGGGAAAGGGAGAGCTTTTACGATGTGTGTTAAACAAAAATTAAAGGCACAGCGTGATGCCGTGCCTTGTTTTCGCGTTGCCGAATAGGGTTAACCCGCGACAGCGATACGTTTCATATCCGTCATATAGCCACGCAGTTTACGGCCAACCGTTTCAATCGGGTGGTTGCGGATCGCTTCATTAACGTCACGCAGCTGCGCGTTGTCTACCTCGGTCGCGGCAACGGTTTTGCCCAGATCGCCCGGCTGTAGTGAAGCCATGAACTTCTCTTTCAGCAACGGAACGGCGGCGTTCGCGAACAGGTAGTTACCGTATTCCGCAGTATCAGAGATAACCACGTTCATTTCATACAGGCGCTTACGCGCGATGGTATTGGCAATCAGCGGCAGTTCGTGCAGTGATTCGTAGTAGGCGGATTCTTCAATGATGCCTGCGCTCACCATGGTTTCAAATGCCAGCTCAACGCCGGCTTTCACCATAGCAATCATCAGCACGCCATTATCAAAATATTCCTGCTCGGAGATTTTACCGTCAAACTGCGGCGCGTTTTCAAACGCTGTTTTGCCGGTTTCTTCACGCCAGGTCAGCAGCTTAACGTCGTCGTTCGCCCAGTCAGCCATCATGCCGCTGGAAAATTCACCGGAGATGATGTCATCCATGTGTTTCTGGAACAGCGGCGCCATAATCTCTTTCAGCTGTTCAGACAGCGCGTAGGCACGCAGTTTCGCCGGGTTGGACAGCCGATCCATCATCAGCGTGATGCCGCCTTGTTTCAGCGCTTCAGTAATGGTTTCCCAACCGAACTGAATCAGTTTTTCCGCATAGGCAGCGTCAACACCATCAGCAACCAGCTTGTCGAAGCTCAGCAGAGAACCCGCCTGCAACATACCGCACAGGATAGTCTGCTCGCCCATCAGGTCGGATTTTACTTCGGCAACGAAAGAAGATTGCAGCACACCGGCACGGTGGCCACCGGTTGCCGCCGCCCAGGCTTTGGCAATCGCCATGCCTTCGCCTTTCGGATCGTTTTCCGGGTGAACCGCGATCAGCGTCGGCACACCAAAACCACGTTTGTATTCTTCACGCACTTCGGTACCCGGACACTTCGGCGCCACCATCACTACCGTGATGTCTTTACGAATCTGCTCGCCGACTTCAACAATGTTGAAACCATGGGAGTAACCCAGCGCCGCCCCTTGCTTCATCAGCGGCTGAACAGCCTGAACCACGGCGGAGTGCTGTTTGTCCGGCGTCAGGTTAACCACCAGATCGGCTTGAGGAATCAGTTCTTCGTAGGTACCAACGGTAAAACCGTTTTCAGTGGCTTTACGCCATGAAGCACGTTTCTCGGCAATGGCTTCCTGACGCAGCGCATAAGCGATATCCAGACCGGAGTCACGCATGTTCAGGCCCTGGTTCAGACCCTGAGCGCCACAGCCGACAATCACCACTTTTTTACCTTTCAGGTAGCTCGCTTCATCGGCGAATTCATCACGTCCCATAAAACGACACTTGCCTAATTGCGCCAACTGCTGACGCAGGTTCAATGTGTTGAAATAGTTAGCCATGTCATGCTCCGTATACTGTTTTGTTTGTCTGTTATTCCAAGAAAGGTTCCCCGCCAGAGGGGAAACAATTATAGCGTCCATCATATGACAGGAAATGCGTTGCTTAAATTGATATATTAACAACGTCATATTGCAAGATCTGCAAGGTAAAAACGAGGCTCGCATCGCATGGATTTACGTGATCTCAAATTATTTCTGCATTTGGCGGAAAGTCGGCACTTTGGCCGTACCGCCAAGGCGATGCACATCAGCCCTTCTACGCTGTCGCGGCAAATTCAGCGGCTGGAAGAAGACCTGGGCCAAACGCTGTTTCAGCGCGATAACCGCACCGTGCAACTTACCGATGCCGGGGAACATCTGAAGCTGTTCGCGCAGCAAACGCTGTTGCAATACCAGCAGCTTCGACACGCGATCGGTCAACGCGGTCCATCACTTAGCGGCGAACTGCGAATTTTCTGTTCCGTAACCGCCGCTTATAGCCATTTACCCCCGATTCTCGATCGCTTCCGCGCCGAGCATCCGCTGGTGGAGATCAAACTGACCACCGGCGATGCCGCCGATGCCGTTGAGAAAGTACAGTCAAACGATGCCGATCTGGGCATCGCCGGACACCCGGAAACCTTGCCCGCCAGCGTGGATTTTACGCCTATCGGTAAAATTCCGCTGGTGCTGATTATCCCCGCGCTGCCATGTCCGGTTCAGACACAGATTAAAGTCCCCAATCCAGACTGGGCGCAAATTCCGTTTATTTTGCCGGAGCACGGCCCGGTGCGTAAGCGTATTGACGTGTGGTTCCGCCGCCGCCACATCACTAATCCACAAATTTATGCCACCGTATCCGGTCATGAGGCGATGGTGTCGATGGTCGCGCTGGGTTGTGGTATTGCGCTCATCCCGGATGTGGTGTTGGAAAATAGTCCCGAGCCGGTGCGCAATCGCGTTTCCGTTTTTGCCGAACAGGCAATGGAACCCTTTGAACTGGGCGTTTGCGTACAGAAAAAGCGGCTCAGCGAACCGTTAATCGCCGCCTTTTGGGAAACACTACAGGATAAACCATGAAATCACTGTATATCATTGCCATTGCCAGCCTGATGCTGACATCACCTGGCGGCGGACAAGCGGCCAGTTTTTCCTGCGAGAAGGCGACGTCTCAGCAAGAGAAATTAATCTGCCAAAGCCCGCTGCTCGGCCAGTTGGATGAAGAATTATCACAGGAGTGGAAGACGTCCCGCGCATTTTTAACCAGCTATGACAACAGTGCGCCACAGGAAAAAGCGCTCAATCAGTTTCAACGCAGCTGGCTCGGTTCGCGCGATCTTTGCAAGGATGAAGACTGTCTGCGTCAGCGCTATCAGCAACAGCTCAACCGATTACGTTACCTCAATCAAATTGCTCAGCATGCGCTTCCGGCGCCGATAACGCCGGTAAAAACCGCGGCCTGTTTCCACGGTAGCTTCAGTTACGTTTACACCATGCAAAAATTATCCGACGAGGAATACCGCAATCTGGGTGAATATTTTAGAGAGATGTATGACCAGAAAGCGCCGTATCACGCCGTCAGTCTGGAAATGACCAATCAACGCGGCAAAATTGAAGGCGGTGGCTCCATTGCTTTCCGATACGGCAATAAGCTGGATGACGTGGCGTTCAGCGCTCGTCAGATGAACGAGACGCAGGCAATCGGTAAAAGTGAAGGCAGTTTTGAGGGGCAGGTCAAGATCTTGCTCACCTGCATAGATGACGATCATATGCAGATCGCCACCTTCGACAGCGCCGGTGAAACCTACCTGTTCAACTACCTGATGGTACGAGAGAAAACATAATTAACTCACGTTATTTTCCAGCGTTCAAACCATTTGTCCGCAGAGAATGCATACGCTCCTGACGCCTCCGTTTCCTGTGCGGCTTTTTTCATGGTCTCGATATTCATCAGGTAGTGATAAAGCGGCTCAAGTTGGGTAAATCCCTGGGCCAGCGTCGTGACCAAATCACCGGAGAAAAGCGGTTCCATATCCTGGCTGGTATGAATAGCGGCGAAAGATTTACGGTTATACCAGTTGGCCAACTCTGGCGGCAGGTCTTTAATCAGCGGGCGTTTGTAACTTTCCCCTTCCAGTACAAACCTATCCTGTAAACATTTGGCGACTTCAAGGAATTGTTGCGGGTTGCCACGCACCGTTTGGCGGAACAATTCCATCGTGTTACGCGTTGCGCTGTAATAGCCCAAACCATAACGCCAAAAGTCCGGGGCAATCTCAAAAAAATAGACCGGCGCGTCCGTCCAGTCTTTACGGGTACGCTTGAACGTCAGCCACATCTGGCTGCGGTAGCGTGATTTATCGTGGGAGAATCGCGTGTCGCGATGAATGCGGGACAGTGTTTTTCCGATCGCCGGACGGGTTTCAAAATGATCGTCAATCTGCAACATGGTCAGACTGAGTTCATCAACCAACGCCCGAAAAGGAGCAACGAGTTGTTCATCGTAAATGCCACGATGTTCATCAAACCAGTCTTTATCATTGTGCTGACGAACCTGCTGCAGGAATGTCAGCCCTTGCTGAGAAAACCCATTGAAGTGTGGCGCCATCGTTATCTGCCATCCGTGTTGTCTGCCTGATGGCATAAAGATAACGCGCCCGACAGTGAAACACCACCGGGTGCGTTATTGGAACACATTCAATCCCTAGCCCGCCAGAAAGAAACGAAAGGCCGGGTTATTGGTTTCATCATGGCACTCATAGCCCAGCGCCTGCAGATGTTGCTCAAACTCCGGATCGCGCTCGTCCAGTTCAAACGCCGCCAATACGCGACCAAAATCCGTACCGTGGCTACGATAATGGAAAAGCGAGATATTCCAGTGCGTACCCAACGTATGCAGAAATTTCAGCAAGGCGCCCGGCGACTCAGGGAATTCAAAGCTGTAGAGCCGCTCCTGCAACGGTTTTGAAGGACGTCCGCCGACCATATAACGCACGTGCAGCTTCGCCATTTCATCATCAGACAGATCCACGACCTCATAACCGCCCGCAGACAGCTCGGCAATGATTTCCTCACGCTCGGCATAGCCACGCGTCAGGCGCACACCGACAAAAATGCAGGCATCGTTGGCATTGGCATAACGGTAGTTGAACTCGGTGACTGAACGGCCGCCCAGCAATTGGCAGAACTTCAGAAAACTGCCTTTTTTCTCCGGAATAGTGACTGCCAGTAAGGCTTCACGCTGTTCGCCCAGTTCACAACGTTCGGAAACGTAACGCAGGCCGTGGAAGTTAACATTGGCGCCGGATAAGATATGCGCCAGACGTTCACCCTGGATCCGGTGCTGCTGAATGTATTTCTTCATCCCCGCCAGCGCCAGCGCCCCGGACGGTTCCGCAATCGCACGCACATCTTCAAACAGATCTTTGACCGCCGCGCAAATAGCATCGCTATCAACCGTGATCACATCGTCCAGGTATTCCTGGCATAAGCGGAAGGTTTCATCGCCGATGCGCTTAACGGCAACGCCTTCAGCAAACAGCCCCACGCGTGGTAGGTCAACAGGGTGTCCGGCGTCCAGAGCCGCCCGCAGACAGGCAGAATCTTCCGCTTCCACGCCGATAACCTGAATCTGCGGCATCAACTGCTTGATCAACACCGCCACGCCCGCCGCCAGACCGCCGCCGCCGACCGGCACAAAGACCCGATCCAGATGCGCATCCTGCTGCAATAACTCCATCGCCAGGGTGCCCTGCCCGGCAATCACCGCCGGATGGTCGAATGGCGGCAGGAAAGTCATATGCTGTTGCTGTGACAACTCAATCGCTTTGGCTTTCGCTTCATCGAAGTTGGCCCCGTACAGCAACACCTCGCCGCCGAAACCGCGCACGGCGTCAACCTTGATATCGGCGGTCGCCACTGGCATCACGATCAACGATTTGATGCCCAGCTTGCTGGAGGACAGGGCTACACCCTGCGCATGGTTACCCGCCGATGCCGTCACCACACCGTGCGACCTCTGCTCATCGCTTAGCCCGGCCATCATGGCGTAAGCGCCGCGCAGCTTGAAGCTGTGTACCGCATGCCGGTCTTCGCGTTTGACCAGAATGATGTTATTCAGCCGTGAAGAAAGCTTATCCATTTTCTCCAGCGGTGTGACCTGTGTGACCTCATAGACCGGCGAACGCAGGATCGCCCGCAGGTACTCCGCGCCCCCCGGCGCGGAAGGAAGTGGTTGTGACACTGCCATTAGAATCAGCCTCCCAGCTTACTCTTATCACGTACGGCGCCTTTATCAGCGCTGGTCGCCAGACTGGCGTAGGCGCGTAGCGCAAAAGAAACCTGACGGTCACGATTGTGCGGCGTCCAGGCCTGTTCGCCCCTTGCCTCTTCCGCTGCGCGGCGGCTGGTCAGCTCATGGTCGGCCACATCCAGCACGATGCTGCGATTCGGAATATCGATGGCGATCATGTCACCGTTCTGAACCAGACCAATGATGCCGCCGCTTGCCGCTTCCGGTGAGGCGTGGCCGATGGACAAACCGGAGGTTCCGCCGGAAAAACGGCCATCCGTAATCAGCGCACAGCTCTTACCTAATCCCATCGACTTCAGGAAGCTGGTCGGATACAGCATTTCCTGCATGCCCGGACCGCCTTTCGGCCCTTCGTAGCGGATCACCACGACATCACCTGCGACGACCTTGCCACCCAGAATCGCTTCAACCGCATCGTCCTGACTTTCATAGACTTTGGCCGGGCCGCGGAACACCAGACTCCCTTTATCGACGCCCGCCGTTTTCACGATACAGCCGTTTTCCGCCAGATTACCGTACAGCACGGCCAGACCGCCGTCCTGACTGTAGGCAAATTCGCGGGAGCGAATACAGCCTTCCTGACGATCGGTATCCAACGAATCCCAGCGGCAACTTTGCGAGAACGCCTTGGTGGTACGGATGCCCGCCGGACCCGCGGAATACATACTTTTTACGCTGTCGTCCTGCGTCAACATGACGTCATAGGCTTCCAGCGTTTGCGCCAGGGTTTTACCCAGCACGTTATTCACGTCCCGATTCAGCAAACCCGCTCTGTCCAGTTCGCCCAGAATACCGATTACCCCACCGGCGCGGTGAACATCTTCCATATGATATTTCTGGGTGCTCGGCGCGACTTTACACAGATGCGGCACCTGACGAGACAAACGATCGATATCGGTCATGGTGAAATCGACGTCCCCTTCCTGCGCCGAGGCCAGCAGGTGCAATACCGTATTGGTGGAGCCGCCCATGGCGATATCCAACGTCATGGCATTTTCAAACGCGGCTTTATTGGCGATGTTGCGGGGCAACACGCTCTCATCATCCTGCTCGTAATAGCGTTTCGCCAGGTTGACAATGCGTTTACCCGCATTCAGGAACAGTTCTTTACGATCGGTATGCGTCGCCAGCAGTGACCCGTTGCCCGGCTGAGACAGCCCCAGCGCTTCGGTCAGGCAGTTCATGGAATTCGCGGTAAACATCCCGGAACAGGAACCGCAGGTCGGACAGGCGGAACGTTCAATCTGATCGCTGTCGGCATCGCTGACATTCGGGTTAGCGCCCTGGATCATGGCATCAACCAGATCCAGCTTGATGATCTGATCGGACAGTTTGGTTTTTCCTGCTTCCATCGGTCCGCCGGAGACAAAAATAACTGGAATGTTCAGGCGCAACGACGCCATCAGCATTCCCGGGGTGATTTTGTCGCAGTTGGAAATACACACCATCGCATCGGCGCAGTGCGCATTCACCATGTATTCCACCGAGTCGGCGATCAATTCACGGGAAGGCAGGGAATAGAGCATGCCGCCATGCCCCATGGCAATACCATCATCAACCGCTATCGTATTGAATTCTTTCGCTACACCACCGGATGCCTCAATCTGCTCGGCAACCAGTTTTCCCAAATCGCGTAAATGCACATGGCCGGGAACAAACTGGGTGAATGAGTTAACCACCGCGATAATGGGCTTACCAAAATCGTCGTCGGTCATCCCGGTGGCTCGCCACAAGGCTCGGGCACCCGCCATATTACGGCCGTGGGTGGTTGTGGCTGAACGGTACTTAGGCATGCTCTTATTACTCCAATAATAACTTAATGGGCGATGGCGGAACGAACCACCGCCTGATTCTATCTATAATTAGGGGTTGACTGGATCCAGCCAGCCCCATTTATCTTCTGTCTCACCGGTAAACAGGCCAAAGAACGCCTGCTGCAATTTTTTCGTGACCGGGCCACATTTACCGATGCCCACCTGAATACCATCGACGCTGCGAACAGGCGTGATTTCTGCGGCGGTACCGGACATAAACACTTCATCGGCCAGATAAAGCGATTCGCGCGACAGCACCTGTTCACGGATTTCAAAGCCCAGATCTTTTGCCAGTTTAATGATAGCGTCACGCGTAATACCTGGCAGTGCGGAAGAGGTAAACGGCGGCGTAAAGAGAATGCCGTCTTTGACTTCAAACAGGTTTTCACCCGCGCCTTCAGACACATAGCCATGCACATCCAGCGCAATCCCTTCCTGGTAGCCATGGCGACGCGCTTCACTCCCCACCAGCAGCGAAGAAAGGTAATTGCCGCCCGCTTTCGCGGCGGTCGGGATCGTGTTTGCAGCGACGCGATGCCAGGATGACACCATGGCATCAATCCCCTGCTCCAGCGCTTCCTCGCCCAGATAAGCGCCCCACGGAAAAGCAGCGATGATCACATCCGTTTTATAACCATCAGGCGGGTTCACCCCCATGCCCACATCACCGACGAAAACCAGCGGACGAATATACGCACTGGTCAGATTATTCTTGCGTAGCGTTTCGCGGCACGCTGCCATCAGTTCTTCAATGCTTTGCTGCATCGGCATGCGATAGATTTTTGCCGAATCATGCAAACGCTGCATATGCTCGCGGTGACGGAACACCACTGGGCCTTTGTGCGAGTCATAGCAACGAACGCCTTCAAACACGGAGGTGCCATAATGCAACGCGTGCGACATCACGTGTACCTTCGCCTCTGCCCACGGAACCATCTCACCGTTGAACCAAATGTAGTCAGCTTTCTTGGTCATTCTTTATTTTCCTTACCTTGTAACTTTGTACGTTAAGCACTGATCTGTTGTGTCGCTGTCATTGGTTGAATATCGACATAGGAAATATCGAGTAATTTACTCAATTGTGCCGACAATAAATCTACCGGACGGTGGCTGGCAACGGTCAGTTCGATATTAATTTGTTCGTTATTCGTCGTGTGTACCATGTTCATGGCGCAGACTTTAAAACCGCGGTGGCGGGTAACGCGTAATACACGCTCCAGGACTTCGGGACGAAAGCGCGCCTGAATGGAAAGTTGATGATGTATCATTCTGTTTTTTTCTCCAGCATTTATTCTGTTTTTAGCCAGCCATTACTCGGTTTTATCCAACATCGTTTCATTACCGGCACCGGGCGGAACGAGAGGCCAGACATTTTCGTATTCATCAATGGAGACATGCAGCAAGTATGGCCCTTCGCTGTTGAACAGGGCATCCAATGCAACATCAATCTGGTCTTTACGGGTGATACGTTGGCCGGGGATATCAAAAGCGCTTGCCAACGTCAGGAAATCAGGATTATCGGAGAGGTCGGTTTCACTATAGCGTTCATCAAAAAATAACTGCTGCCACTGTCTCACCATGCCTAACCGTTGGTTGTCCAGCAAGACGATTTTCAGCGGCAGGCGTTTTCGCTTGATGGTGCCCAGCTCCTGAACATTCATCATGAAAGAGCCGTCGCCCGAGATACAGATTACCATATCCTCCGGACGGGCGACCTGCGCGCCAACGGCGGCAGGCACGCCAAATCCCATGGTGCCCAGCCCGCTGGAGGTGATGAAGTTTTCTGGCCGGCTGAATGTCATATGCTGAGCCGCCCACATCTGATGCTGGCCCACATCCGTCGTCACCACGGTTTCCGCGTCCATACGTTCGGAGATTGCCTTCAGCAAGGCTGGCGCATAGATGGCCTGACCCGGATGATCATAGCGCCATGGATATTCCGCCTTCATCATCGAAGCTTGCTGTTGCCATTCGACGATGTTCAGCGATTGTTGCAGCGCAGGCAACAGCACTTTCAGGTCGCCTTGCAATGCCACATTAGCCTGGCGCAACTTGCTCAGCTCAGCCGGATCGATATCCAGATGAATCACCCTGGCATGAGGCGCAAAGGCGCTCAGTTTGCCAGTAACGCGATCGTCAAAACGAGCTCCGACGGCAATCAGCAGGTCACACTGCTGCACCATCAGGTTAGCGGCTTTCGTACCATGCATGCCAATCATGCCCAGGTAGCCGGGATGCTCGGCGTCAACACTCCCCAGCCCTTTCAGCGTGACGACCGAAGGCATATTGGTGGTTACCAGAAACTCACGCAGGGCGGGAACCGCCTGCGCCATACCGACGCCGCCGCCGGCGTACAGCATCGGTTTTTTCGCCTGCGATAGCATGTCACGCGCTAGCTCAATATCCTGAGCCGGGAAATCAAAATCGTTGTCGACAGGGGCAAAATGCGGAGTGAAATCCCCGACGGCCAGTTGAATATCTTTAGGAATATCCACCAGCACCGGGCCGGGACGGCCGCTACAGGCAATCGCAAACGCTTCGGCCATCACCTCAGGCAACGACTCCAGCGACTCAACCAGGAAACTGTGTTTGGTACAGGCCAGAGACAGCCCTAAAACGTCGATCTCCTGAAAGGCATCCGTACCGATCAGCGCCGAACCAACCTGACCGGTGATAGCGACAACGGGAACAGAATCCAGCAAAGCATCGGCCAGACCGGTGATCAAATTGGTTGCGCCAGGACCTGATGTGGCAATACAAACGCCGACTTTCCCTGTTGCACGGGCATAACCAATTGCCGCCATTGCTGCGCCTTGTTCATGACGGCACAGGAGATGTCTTACGCCGCCGTCGTAAAGTGCATCATAGACGGGCATTATTGCCCCCCCCGGATAACCGAAAACAGTTTCCACTCCCTGCGTTCGCAACGCTTGTACCACCCACTGAGCCCCATTCATAGTTATTTCCCCGACATCTTATGGGAATAATAGAATTTTATGCTGCTGTTCATGTTCTGTTCCTTTACGTTAACTATTGCGCCCAACAAAAAACCCCCGACCTTACGGTGCGGGGGTTTTTCTTGAATTCGGGCTTGATTTTTAAGCCATTCTTCGTCCAAGTGCTGCCCCGCACGGTGGGATAATAATCACCACCACGCTAATCACGACTAGGCTAATCACTAGGAATAGGGCTTTCATAAATAGGTTGTTCAATAATCTGCTGTCGAACGAATGCCTACAGAGTTATCACAGTCAGACATATGATGACAACAATTTTTTGCATTATTAATTTTAAACGGCGGCGATAGAACATTAAAAAACACAGTCGAATCATAGCGTAAAGTGGTATTCGTTTATTTTCACCCCATTGCGGGAAATTTGCGGGTAGCCGCTAACCCATCATTGAAAATCGCGATACGCCTCGAACAAATACAGCAAACTCATAAGAGAAAAAACTCTTCCCCGCTGCAACTTCGCAAACTCATCACGGCGCACTCCCTGCTGGAATGGCAATAACGCATTATGCCAACCATGCACAAGGAGGAAAGAACATGTCACTGGCGGTTACCTATACACGGGCGATGATAGGCGTACAGGCCCCAGGTGTGTACATCGAAGTACACATCAGCAACGGACTACCAGCATTAACCCTGGTTGGCTTGCCAGAAACCACCGTCAAAGAGGCCCGCGATCGCGTACGCAGCGCGCTGATTAATTGCGGATTTACGTTCCCCGCCAAGCGGATCACGGTAAATCTCGCACCCGCCGATCTGCCAAAGGAAGGAGGACGTTACGATCTCCCCATTGCTCTGGCCATTCTGGCGGCCTCAGAACAAATTGATGGGGCGAAACTCAGCCAGTACGAGTTTCTTGGCGAGTTGGGTCTCTCAGGTACCTTACGTGGCGTAAACGGCACTATTCCGGCAGCGTTGGAAGCGATAAAATCCGGACGCCAATTGATTTTGCCTGAAGACAATAAACAGGAAATGGCGCTGATCCCCCAAGGAGAAGCGCTGATGGCCGAACACCTGTTACAGGTTTGCGCTTTCTTTCAGGGCGATGAAGCCTTACTCCGCAGCCGTGATATTCCGCTGGAGATGGCAGCCGATGACGACATGCCGGATCTAAAAGATATTATTGGTCAGGAACAGGCAAAACGGGCGTTGGAAATCGCTGCCGCTGGCGGCCACAATCTGCTGCTGCTCGGCCCTCCCGGCACAGGAAAAACCATGCTTGCCAGCCGGCTTGGCAACCTAATGCCGCCCCTGAGCGATGAAGAAGCACTGGAAAGCGCGGCGATAAACAGTTTGATCAATATTGATGCGACCATGAAACATTGGCGCACCCGGCCATTCAGAGCTCCGCATCACAGCGCCTCCATGACGGCCCTCGTCGGTGGTGGCTCGCTACCCAAGCCGGGAGAGATTTCTCTCGCCCATAATGGCGTTTTATTTCTGGATGAGCTTCCTGAATTCGAGAGACGGGTTTTAGACTCGCTACGAGAACCACTGGAATCGGGCGAGATCACTATTTCCCGTACCCGCGCCAAAGTTTGCTACCCCGCCCGGGTTCAGTTGGTTGCCGCCATGAATCCAAGCCCTTCGGGTCATTATCAGGGGATACATAATCGTCTGCCGGCACAGCAAATCTTGCGTTATCTCAGCAAGCTGTCCGGCCCGTTTCTGGATCGCTTCGATATCTCCATTGAAGTGCCATTACTGCCTCCCGGACTTTTACGCCGGCAAAGCGCTCAGGGAGAAAGCAGCGCCATCGTCAGGGAACGCGTACTGGCCGCCAGACAAAAACAGATCCAGCGTGCAAATAAAATCAATGCGCTACTAAAGCCGAACGAGATCGAGAAATACTGCCGATTGGAAGCGGAAGATGCCGCTTATCTGGAAGAAGTCATGAGCAGGCTGGGGTTATCAGTACGCGCCTGGCACCGGATATTAAAAGTTGCTCGTACCATTGCCGATCTCGCCAACCAAGCCGAAATTCAGAGAAAACACCTTGCTGAAGCGCTCAGCTATCGATGCATGGATCGCCTGCTAATACAACTACACAAGAATCTTGGATGAACATTGCCGCACCGTTCAGGATACGTACAGATAAAACGACTAACGTTTAAAGGCCAGAAATAAAAAATTTCCGGGAGAGTCCGGAGAGTGATGGGCAAAATACCCATCGTAAAAAATGGGGCTATCGCCCCATTTCCTTACTAATCGTCACTTTCGGTGTATTCTTCAACTGCGTCCATTTGCGGTTTACCGCCGGACAGCGTGTGGAAGCGCTTAGGACGACGGATACGATCCAGATATTTGGACCATATTTTCTCCATGTCCGTCTCAGCCTTACGTTCGCCACGACACATCGCAACAAACTGTGTCTCCTCCTCGGTAACGGGCTCACGTTTACCCAGATCAAGTTCGTTAAAGGCATAACCATGGCGTTCCAACAGTTGTGCTTCTTTAATAGTAAAGTCGCCGTGCCGGGAAAAACCACGTGGATAAAACTTGTTATCAAAAAAACGATTATTGGTAGAGAAGCTTTCCGCCATCTTACACGCTCCTGATTCTTCTATGGTCGTGTTGTTTATGGCGCGGAGTATTAGATAGGCTTGACATTGTGTAAAACAAAACATTTAAATCATTACGACAAAATTTTTTGGAGATGGGCGTGGATACCGAATTACTAAAAACCTTTCTGGAAGTCAGCAGGACAAGACACTTTGGTCGCGCCGCAGAATCGCTTTATCTGACACAGTCAGCGGTGAGTTTCCGTATTCGTCAGTTAGAGACCCAGCTTGGTGCAAATTTATTTACCCGCCACCGTAACAATATCCGCTTAACCCCGGCGGGAGAGCGGCTTTTACCCTATGCAGAAAGCCTGATCGGCACCTGGCAGATTGCCAAAAAAGAGGTCGCGCGTTCGCAACAGCACAGCCTGCTCTCTGTCGGCGCCACCGCTTCGCTGTGGGAGGCGTATCTCACGCCATGGTTGCAGTTACTCTATCAGCAACGGCCTTTACTACAGCTGGAAGCTCGTATCGCACTGCGTCACTCATTGGTAAAACAACTTCATGAACGTCAGTTGGATCTTTTAATCACGACGGAACAGCCCAAAATGGAAGAGTTGGCGAGCCAACTGTTGGGAAATTTTTCACTCTCGCTCTTCACGTCCGCGGAAAACGAGAGCAATCAGGAGTTGCCTTACATCAAGCTGGAATGGGGCGCCGATTTTCATCAGCAGGAAAGTCGGCTGTTGCCTAGCGATCAGCTTCCTGTGCTTACCACCACGTCCGCACATCTTACCCGCCAGTTGCTGGCGACCACGGGTGGCTGCGCCTTCCTGCCCAGCCATTGGCTACAAATTTATCCCCATCTGAAAGCAATAAACGACACGCCGCCCGTAGTACGGCCGTTTTATGCCGTCTGGCTACAAAACAGCGATCAGCATGCTCTAATCCGACAGTTACTCAAAACGCCGATTGTCATATCGGCATAGATAACATGCCACTTAGGCACGTCTGGCCAACCAGAACGTGCTTAATGCTTTTTGCAATCCGATGAAAGCGAGCAGTAAAAACCCGATAACGATTTTTGTCCACCAGGAACTCAGCGTACCGTCAAACGTAATATAAGTTTGTATCAATCCCTGAATCAGCACGCCAAATAATGTCCCCAATACCGTCCCCACTCCCCCGGTCAGCAAGGTGCCGCCGATAACCACCGCCGCAATCGCATCCAGCTCAACCCCACTGGCGGCCAGAGCATAACCCGCTGACGTATAAAGCGAAAAAACAATACCGGAGAGCACGGCAAGCGTACTGGACAACATGTAAATATAAATGGTTGTCCGTCTGACGGGCACCCCCATCAATTCAGCAGAATAGCTACTGCCGCCGATAGCGTAGACCCGGTTGCCAAACCGGGTGCGATGCGCCAGCACGATTCCGGCCAGTACCACCATCAGCATCACCAATGCCAGAAAGGTAAACCGGCCGCCGCCAGGAATACGCCATGCCAGACTGGCCAGTTGGGCGTATATTGGGTGATCGATGGGTATCGATTCTTCCGATACAATAAAACTCATGCCGCGAATAAAGAACATGCCCGCAAGCGTGATGATAAAAGCCGGTAATTTCAGCGTATCAATAATCCATCCCATCAGAGCGCCAAACATCGCCCCCATCACCAGCGCGATAGCAAATGCAGTAAATGGATCAATACCGTAGGTTCCTATCAACTTAGCCAACAATACGCCGGTAAATGCGATCACGGAGCCCACAGACAGGTCTATCCCGCCCGACAGGATGACAAACGTCATCCCAACAGCCACGATGCCCAAAAACGCGTTATCGGTCAGCAAATCAAAGAAAACCCGCGTCGAGGCAAACCCTGGAAACTGACTGATACAGAACATATAGCCAACGATAAACTCCACAATCGTCATCAGCAGGGGGAAATTTCGCTTCAGCATTATCCGAGCCTCCTGAAAATTGGGTGTAACGAGAAACGCGGTGATTGCATGATCAGAACAGCCAGCACGACCAACGCTTTCAACACCAAATTAAATTCAGGCTTGTATCCAGACAGCAAAATCCCCGTATTCATGCTCTGAATGATGAGTGCGCCAACCACAGAAAGCAGTAAATTGAAGCGCCCCCCTAACAGAGAACCGCCACCAATCACCACGGCCAGAATGGCATCCAGCTCCAGCCAGAGGCCTGCATTATTCGCATCAGCGCCCCGGATATCCGCCGTTACAATCACGCCAGCTACCGCAGCACAAAGGCCACAGAGCACATAAACGGAAACCAAAACCAGCTTGGTACTGACGCCTGCGTTACGGGCAGAACGCAGATTAATACCGACTGACTCAATGAATAATCCCAATGCACTTTTACGTGTCAGCAACCAAAGCAGCAGTAACATCATGCAAGCAATGATAACCGGCATCGGCATATAGAGCAGCGTGCCACTCCCCAGCCTGGCCAGGCCTGCGTTATCGAATGTAATAATTTGCCCTTCAGTAATCAGTTGGGCGATGCCTCGTCCCGCCACCATCAGCATGAGCGTCGCCACGATCGGCTGAATTTGCAAAATCGCAACCAGAAAGCCATTCCACAACCCGCATAACGCGCCTGCGGCTAAAGCCGCGCCTAGCACAAAATAAAGTGGGTGCCCTGCGGCGGTGAGCGTGGCAGCCGTCGCACCCGCAATGGCCATGACCGCACCGACGGATAAATCAATTCCCCCCGTCGCAATAACCAACGTCATCCCCAACGCTAATAGCGCCACCGGAGCGCCTCGATTCAAAATATCAATTAAGCTACCGAACAGGCGTCCATCCTGTACGTGCAAAGAAAAGAAATTGGGCGCGACCAGACTGTCGATCAGTAGGATTGCTATCAAGGCAAAAAGCTGCGGCATCCCCTTGGAGAATGTCCAGCGAACTTGCCTGACAGGCTTGGCTTTACTGTCTGTCATTTACGACTCCTTATTGCACCGCTATCGCCTGCATAACTGCTGCCACGGAAATCTCGTGGTGATTAAGATGGGTCACATGTTGTCGGTCCCTTAAAACCACAATGCGATCGGCATAGCCCGTCAGTTCCTCCAGCTCAGAAGAGATCACTAACAAGGCCATGCCTTGCTCACACAGTTTCTCTATCAACCGAATGATTTCGGCATGCGCGCCAACATCAATACCGCGAGTCGGTTCGTCCAGAATCAGAAAACGAGGCTCTGTCGCCAGCCAGCGTGACAACAAAACCTTTTGCTGATTGCCGCCGGATAAATATTGAATCTCCTGCTCGGGGCCAGGAGTACGGATACCAAGCAACTGGATAAAATGCTCGGCTATACGGGTTTGTTCTCGCAGGGAAATCGGCTTCAGCCAACCCCGCTGCGCCTGAAGTGCCAGAATGATGTTCTCTCGCACCGTTGCCGCACCGACGATACCATCGGTCTTACGATCCTCAGGACAATAGCCAAACCCCAGCTTACTGGCTTTGCGCGGCGTACGTATATGAACGCGCTTACCATCAACCCAGGCTTCGCCACCGTCAGATGTCTTGATGCCAAAAATAAGCTGTGCCGTTTCCGTCCGTCCCGAACCGAGCAACCCGGCCAAACCCACGATCTCTCCAGGATGAACGGCAAGCTCGAAGTCATTAATCAAACCACGCCGCCCATAATGTTTGAATTGCACAATAGGGTCGCAAGTCACCCGGTTATGCTCGCCACGCTTCAGTAAGTTCTCATCAAAGCTGTGCCCCAACATCATCTGGATTAAATCAATACGCGGCAATTCACTTGTCGGCAAAGTACCGACCAGTTTTCCATTACGTAACACGGTAATTCGATCGCTAATGCGGTAAACCTGATCAAGAAAATGCGTGACAAATATCATGCCGATTCCCCGATCGCGTAATTGTCTTAATATATCCAACAGCATATCCACTTCTTTAGCATCCAGGCTCGCCGTTGGTTCATCCAGAATAAGTACTTTGGCAGAAAGATCTATTGCTCTGGCGATGGCGACAATTTGCTGGATAGCAATAGAGTAATTTCCTAATTGCTGACTGACATCAATATTCAGTCCATAGTTCACCAGTAGTTTTTCGGCCTGACTGATAATCCTTTTTTGATCGACAATACCAAACCGGGTTGGTTCTCGACCGATAAATAAATTCGCTGCAACAGATAAATTAGGTAATAGATTAACCTCCTGATATACCGTACCAATACCTAATGACTGCGCATGTGCGGTATTGGTTGGATTAATATTAACCCCTTCAAGAATGATTTCTCCGGCAGAACGACGATAAACGCCGGTAAGCGCTTTTATCAGAGTGGATTTCCCTGCGCCGTTTTCTCCTAACAGTGCGACTATCTCGCCGCCATCAAGCGTGAAGTTGACCTCTTCCAGCGCCTTCACCCCCGGAAACTCAACACTCATTCCTCGAATATCTAACAACCGTGCAGTTTCCATCAGTCTCACCTATCCAGAAACTTACTATGCCAGGATGATTATTTATATAAACGTTATGGCGAGCGAGGATGCCCGCCATAGAAAATATCAGTAACCAAGATCTTTTTTGGTCTCATACTCTTGTTTTGCTGTGTCAGGTAATAATAACCTTGATTCTGTTTGAATAAATTTCTCCGGTTGCTTCCCATCATTTTTCATTGCCAAGAATGCATCAAATGCGGGACCGGCCATATTTGGCGTTAATTCAACGGTAGCATTTGCTTCACCATCCATCATGGCTTTGAAAATATCAGGAACCCCATCAATAGAGACGACTTTTATTTGTGAGCCCGGTTTTAATCCCGCTTCCTTGATCGCTTGAATTGCACCGATGGCCATATCATCGTTATGCGCATAGACCGCACATATATTTTTTCCGTTTTGCTCTGCCTTAATAAAGCTTTCCATGACTTCTTTACCCTTACTACGGGTAAAATCTCCTGACTGAGAACGAATAATCTTTATCTGAGGTGCCGAAGCGATACCGTCAGCAAAACCTTTCTTTCGATTTATCGCCACGCTTGCGCCGACCGTTCCCTGTAATTCGACAACATTACAAGGCTTGCCAGACATCTCTTTTACCAGCCATTCTCCCGCCACCTTGCCTTCATACACGCTGTCAGACGCTACTGCAGCGGTGTAGAGTGATGGGTCGTTCACATCAATCATCCTGTCGAGTAAAAAGACCGGGATCTCCGCTTCTTTTACTTCCTGCAAAACAGGGGCCCAACCAGTAGCCACTACAGGTGCAATAAAAATTGCATCAACACCCTGAGCAATAAACGATCTAACCGCTTTTATCTGATTTTCCTGCTTTTGCTGCGCATCAGCGATTTTTAACGTTATTCCACGTTTCTCCGCTTCCTGCTTCGACACTTTGGTCTCGGCAGAACGCCAGCCAGATTCAGAACCTATTTGAGAAAAGCCAATGGTAAATGGCTTTGCCTGTACGGCACTGCATAACACCGTACTGACGGCGATTGCTACCAGTAAACGCCTGTACATATTTAACTCCTTCTGTGTAGTCTTACAGCTACTTAGTCAGATTGCAGGTACAACGTAGAACTATGCCTTATCGCGATAGTGCTACCGATGTGATATTGAGAGTTTCTGAATACAGAGCGATCAATCGTACATACGATAGAAAGCCTCTTTACATGTCGTCGACACTGCTTAGTTTTAGTTCAATTGTCTGGGGGGATGAATGAGCAAGCTCACAACCTGGTATTACGGTCATTTTGTGCATATTTACAGCCAATTAACCCTGTAACACCCAAGGCAAAAAATCATAGTTAACTATTTAAAAACATAAGGTTAGGGAAATATAGAAACTAATCAGAAAAATACTGTCTTTCGCTGCGGAGCAGGACTGTGAGGGTAAAAAGAGAAAATTGAAAGGGAAAACAGGGACGAAAAAAAACCCTTCACGATGAAGTGAAGGGTTTTTATCTGGCAGGGGCGGAGAGACTCGAACTCCCAACACCCGGTTTTGGAGACCGGTGCTCTACCAATTGAACTACGCCCCTAAATAGGGTGGCGGAACGGACGGGACTCGAACCCGCGACCCCCTGCGTGACAGGCA
>NZ_QDKJ01000022.1:0-31122 GCF_003115815.1 Brenneria roseae subsp. americana
GGGCGGGCGGTCAGTACGGGCTGATTGCGATACCGCGCATTGGCCATGAAGTTATCGTCAGTTTTCTGGAGGGCGACCCGGACCAGCCGATAGTGACGGGGCGGACATATCATGCCACCAATCTATCTCCCTATCCGCTGCCCGCCAACAAGACGCGCACGACGCTTCGCTCCAAAACGCATAAAGGAAAAGGTTTTAACGAACTCAGTTTTGAGGACGCGACTGATAACGAAGAGATATTTATCCACGCCCAGAAGAATATGGCTATGCGGGTGCTCAATTCCAAAGATGAACGCGTGGACTATAATCGCACCACGAGTATCGGGCATGATGAAGAACTGGTGGTAGCCAATGACCGTAAAGTGACGGTAGAAGGTAATCAGGATCACAAGATCACCGGCAACAGCCTGTCGCTGACGGAAGGCGATCAGGGCATACAGGTAAAGGGCGATCTGGCACAGAAGATCAGCGGTGTTTTCAGCGTGGACAGCAACGGTGATTTGACGCTGCAAAGTGGCAGCAAATTGACACTCAGGGTCGGAGGCAGTTTTGTTGTGGTGCACGCAGGGGGAGTGGATATCAAAGGGCCTGCCATTAACCTGAATTCAGGCGGCAGTCCGGGCGATCTGGCGTTGCCTGCCGATCCGGCGATATTGAAAGCGGCAGCGGCGCAGGGGACGATGTTTGTTGCGCACTGTCCGGCAAAGGAGAAGAAGGGATGAGTAAAATGACAAGCTGGGCAATCGTGGATGCCGCAGCGGAGCCTGAATTATTCTCCATGCTTGAACAAGTCGATCCTCCACATGCCAGTTTATACGCAGAGCCTGTACCTGAATATCTCGGGCGACTGGCACCGTATTTGGTAAAAGCTGAGGGGGTTGCCCTTAACTGGCTGAAACAAAGGAAAACACCCTGGGGTATATTGCTTGAAAGCAAGGCCGATATGAAAACCCTGCGTCAGCATTTACGCAAATATCTGCATGTACAGATCCCTAGTGAAGAAAAACCGGTATTCTTCCGTTTTTATGATCCTCGCAATATCTGGCCTTTTCTGGCGATCCTCTCTCCCTGGGAGCAACATACCTTTTTAGGTCCGGTGGAGACGATAACGACGAATTGGCAAGGAATGCAACGGCATGAAAGTTTCGTTGCCCTGCGAGAAAAGTTTCATGCAGGGAGTACTTCCCGGCGAAAGATAATGCAAATTTCGCAAGAGCAGATGGATAAATTAGCGTTGATTTTTGAGCAACGTTATATCGAAAATCTGGTCGAAAAAATTGAAAGCTGGAACGGGGGGAATGGGCAGGTTGATGCACAAACGGTGGGAGAAACATTCCGCTGGCTAAAGCAGCAGGGAATAACCGATGACAGAAGCATTCGTGGTTTATTTTCTCTGTTTCATACCCGGGGTTGTCTGACGACGGAGAATATCCCCGCTGATTTTAGGCGTGTTCTTTGTGCGGATGGTGAAAGGGGCGTATTCAAAGCAGAAACGCTTTTACTCAGGGAATTGGGCAGCGTGCCCCTGTAAGGAAAGTTTATGATTAGTTTAACGGCGGGGTCGCCATCGTGTAATTGTGAAAACCCGGATACCTGTATTCATGCGTTTTCACTTAAAGTAAAAGACAGAGTTTTTAATTACAAACAGGATAGCTTTATCACAACGGTGGAAGCCATTGATGAAGGCGGTGTGGGTGTTCCCGTTTCATTTTCTCTGACAGGGAAAAAGTGTGTTTCAGATAATCCATTATGTCCTCAGGGGATTATCTATGATTCGGAAAGAAGTCATTCACCAAAAACCTTTAACAGCGGTCTGACAAATTATGTGTGCGACTACGAAAAAGAAAGGATCAATATTTTTGCGACACATGATGCTATAGATTTCCTGAGGGAGTATGTGTTTTCAAAGGGCATCAAGGAGTTGATACCTAAAAAGACATATATCCTGCGTGTCGGACAATGCAACGGTGAGCCTTTTGTCAGTGAGCCTATACGTTTCTTTAATGGCATTTCCCAGATCTTTAATCTGGCGCCAAGAGATGCACTTTGGTCACAGATTGTCATTTATCCTGAGTTTAGCTGGGATGTTAGCGTTGCTATTGGAACCGATCTGGTCGTTACAGAATTTACTGAGAGACAGTTAAAAAAACAGAGCAGAGAAGAAAATAGAGCCAATGGGAACCCACAGCGTGGCGTTCGTGGATGGACAAAACGCCCTAAATATGAAATAAGCCGTTCTCTTGATATTGGCGGAAAGTTTTCATATAAATTAGGCAGTGGCAGTGATGCCACTCACGATTACTCAGTTTCCTTAAAAAAAGACTTTAAGAAAAAATCAAATACACTTTCCTGGCTGAATAAATCGGTACAGACAATCGACTTCGTTAGCAAGGCGCTTTCAACGACCAAAGGCGAAAATGATAAAATAACGCTATTGGAAACAGAAATCATCTATCCTGCGTTAGAGATTAAAGCCCAGGGTGAATTAAAAGAAGATAGCGAATCAGGCAACATATATATTGAAAGAGAATTATCACTTGGACTGGCTCCATTGATAGGGATAAAAATGACACTGGACTTGTTCCAGGCATTTGCCGCCTGGTATCACTCGGATGTTTTACTGGCAGCAGTTCGTGAAAAATTGATGTCTCAGGAACAGGCCTATGAAGAGGGCCGTAACGCTGCATTCTTAGGGACCAAGTTTTGGCTTGTTGCTGAAGGGGAAGTAAACTTCACACTGGTGTTTAAATCAGACGCAAAAAATGAGTGGGAATGGCAAAAAGATGAAGCGGCGGAAGCCACGCTGTCACTGACTCTTGAAGCGAGTGTCCGTGCCGGTGTACGATTTTATATCGCAGAGGGGGCGCTGGAGGTTGGCGGTTCAGCGACTGCAGAAGGATGTCTGGGGCTACACGCGCCTACAAAAGACAAACTGGATTTGGTATTTTATCATGAAGGGATAACGGCCAAGGTTTATGTAAATTATACAGTTGGACTTTCTTCGAATATGGAAAAATCTGACGAAAATGCTGGATTGCCAAGAAAAAAACCTAAAACCCAAGATACTAATAATGTTGAAAAGGAGTGGATAATCCATGATAAATTGGAAAAGAGCGATTCAGAATATCGGTTTAATCTTATTTAATATTAATTTATTTCTAATTTTATTATGGATTTCTCCTGTTAGGGCTGCCGAAATGAGTAGTGAAAAATATCTATTTTCTTTTAAATCATATAAAAGCACCTGTCTTTTACGGGTAAACGATCTTCCTGCAGTTGATAATACAACAATTTATTCTGGAACGATGTCGGCGGGGTTTAATCTAACTGCATTCCTAGAGAACAGTAAGAATGATATTGAACTGTTAATGGGGCCGCAAAATCATGAAGATCCTAATACTCTTTTTCCAGACTCGTCCTGTCAGGTGATTGTCAGTAAAGATACGGAAAACACAAGCACAGAGATCGCCAACTTTAGATTAAGTGTGAATGAAAAAGGCAAGATTACTGCGGGTGAGTCGGCTAATAATGGACCCAATGCGGTCAGTTCAAAAGTGTTTGAGGGCTATACCAAGAATGAAAAAGACTATGGCTTCTATAAAGTCAGGGGAAGTCTGAAGATCGCTGACTTACCGAGGTGGTCGTGGGTAAACGCCACTCCTGTCACGGAAAATGATCTGCCTAAAATACAGCGAGCCTATGCAGATATTTGGACGATGATGAAGGATCGTGATATTGAAGGCTTGAAAGCGATCACGCGGATCTCTAATCAAGAGATGGCATTTGCGGAAGGAGTCACGACCGGAATGGTATTTATATCTACCGATTTTCCCCAACATGTTATTGATAAACAACTTACGCCTACACCCATTGAATGGGGAAAATATAAACTAATTACATACCGTAATGGGCGACTTTTCCGTCTTGCAATTGGATTTTTTCAAAATTCACCACTGAAGTTTCAAGATCCCAATGGCAATGTTGTTTTCACTTACAATCCTTATTTTTCTATAATAGATGGTAAGGTGACTCTGGTAAGATAATTTCGGATGATGCGACAGGAGTTAGTGGGGTTCCTACTCCTGTCTTTTAGCTGGTCGCTTAAAACAGAGATGATACTGTTAAAGGAAGTAATAACAAAATCAGTCTTTATCGTGAAATAATGTCTAGGGATCATATATATTAATAGAAGGATTAAAAAAGGACTAAAAATGGGTAATGCTGTCAAAATTGGCGATAAGGATACGGGGCATGGTAGTTATCCCCCTACGTCCGTTACTGCGGGTTCATCAACAGTTAAGGTTGATGGCCTGCCGTTGGCCCGACAAGGTGATCCTTTGGCTCCTCACGGTCATAGCCGGAATATCATCAGCGGCTCATCCAGCGTATTTGTTGATGGTAAACCCGCTGCACGTACTGGGGATGGGATTAGCTGTGGTGGTGTGCTGATTGGTGGGGAAAGTGTAAATATCGGATGATGTCTGTGAATCACATTATTTAGGGCTTTGATTTTTGATATGGCCTTTCGCTTGCTGCTTACCAATTATATAGCTTTATTAAATAAATCGAATTTCCGTTATTTTGTTTTGAGGTGATCTGGGAGCTCATGATCCCTTGTAACTGATGGAGTTATCGTTAGTGAAAATTTGTATTTTAAGCAAGACCGGATTTATTCAACAACGCTCCATGTATCACCATAGCCCATCGTACCCCTTTTGTCTGGTGACTGCGTCCACCACACCGGCCACCAGTGATCCTCTGTCATCGCCATACCGCTCTCCTTATTCTCCCTATAGAACAACATTAGTGCAGTACCAATATTATCATAATCAGCAAGCGTCGCGGGTGCCGGATTATCGGCATCAGCCGAGTCGGATCGGTTCCCGACCCTGCTGATAGTCGTCAATGCGGGTCAGCAGTTCCGGCTGACGTTTCAGTGGACGCTGCAAACAGATCAGTTTCAAATCACGCAGACAAGGGCGTTGAATATTGATTATGGTCTTAAGATCGGCGGAACGGATTACTCTGCTAAATTTGCTGAAGCGACACATAAAATTAGAACCGTTAAAATCCTAGAGCAGATTAGTAAAGTTGAACGTTTTGTCACTAATATCAATAAATATCTATTACCTGACCCTGAGAAGAAAGGAACACGCGAATACCGTGTGTTTGATTATTCTGTCGAGCCGATGAATATGGGCGTATCGTATGCCTATCAGCGGATGATCAGTGTTGATGATGCGACGCACTTTATCGGTTTTTACGCCGCCCCGTTCCTCAGTATGAAGATGAAAATCGATCTGATACAACTGCTGGCGGCTTATTGTAAAATTGAAAAAATAGCTGCTAAGTGTCGAGAATATCTTGCCAAAGGTGGAGATGCCATCGAGTGCTATTTGCAGTTAACGACGGCGGTGCATTTGGCTATCGGCGCGGCCTATAAACAAGAAGATTGGACATTTAGTGCGGGCAAAGAGAATAAACTCGGTTTCACGCTGGAAGGTGTTGTCAGTATGGCATTTAAAAAAATATTTTATTTGTTGAAGTCGCATTAAAAGCTTCAGCATTGTTAAAAACTGAAGCCGGTTTTAAACTGGATCAACATAATGATGGAATAGATTTGGTCGGTTATCATGATGGAGTTGTAGCTGAAGTGACATTATTGGTTGATGTTAAAGAAGGAGGTAAGCGTAAGGAAGTAAAAAGTTCGATTAGTAAATATACATACAAAAACAGAACTGTTTTAGGTGCTCCTTTAAAAGAATCAGAGTCGCCAATGAGAATTAATCTATTTGGTAAAGAGAGAAGCCTTACTAAACCAAAGGTGATACCTGCATAGCCGTAGGAAATGGGTTATAATCCCAAATCTTAAGTAAAAGAAGGGATATCATGATAGGTAAAATAGATAAATGGAAAAATTTGGTTTTCTTTGGAGTGATAATGATGACTACTGCTAATGCCGCTAATGAACCACTAAAAATTCGCAGCGTGTTCGATATTAACTACGCATTTTGCGCTATCAAAACCAACGGCGTTCTCGGTATGGATAATCGTGACTCAGCCGTGTCCGGAAGAGGTTTCGGTTCATCGAGTACCAATGCCATGCTTGTTCTGGCAAATGGCGAGAACGATATTACTCTTGAGATAGGGGCATTGGGATGGTTCTCAGAAGAGAAATTGACTGATGAAGAAAGAAAAAAATTTCATCCGGAATCCAGTTGTAAACTTGATTTGACGGCCTTTAAGAGTAAAGAATCAAAGGTATTAAGCCGAATCCATGTCGGCATCAATAAAGACGGCATTCCCTTTGTCAAATCCGATGAAGAAAAAATCTCAGCTAATCCTGAAAGAATTATAATAAAAAAAATATCCGCCCAAAAAATCGAGAAAGGACATATCCCCGATAATTATTTTATTGATAATTATTTCCCTGATGGCATGGATCTATATCAGTTTACGCAAAAAGTTTATCTTAAAGGGCTTCCCGAGTGGACGTGGACAAGGGCGACTCCCTTTACTGGCACATCAGAACAGGTGCAGGCACTAAAACTGGTTTATCTTGATCTCTGGCATCTTTTTGTGGCTAAAGACAATGAAAAAATTAAATTATATCTGAATGAATCATTGCACGCCTGGTCAATAACCACTGGCGAGAATATTAATGACATTTATAATGATAACGATTTTGTTAATGATTTTAAACACCCCGATTTTCATATGATTCCTATTAATTGGAATGATTATAAGATTGAAGTCATGAATAAAGGAAGAATGGTTCGATTTGTTAATAAGTCAGATCCTACGGTATATCCTATTTCCTATTCGGTTAAGGATGATGATGGGGATAATAACTTGGGGTATTTTTCGCCAGTATTTTCCTTAATTGATGGAAGATTTATTCCTGTTATATAGGTCGGATTGGTAATGTTGGTTAGTGGGGTGTCATTGGTAAAATGAGTTTGTAATTAACGCAAGAGAGAAATGATATTATGTTTTCCAAACTTATGTCCCGACTATCCAGTATCTCTTCTATTGCTTGGCCGGTGATACTGTTTATCATGCTCGGGGGCTGGTGAGCGCAACCGTTGAGCGGGCGACGTTGCATTGGTTATTATCATACCATTCATGAGGAAGAACGCAATTCAGACGGTGAAAGACGTTATCGGTTGATACATGAAGAGAGGTGCTGTCAGCCTTTCATTTTGCAAGATGCGACCGGCAAGGTACAAAGCCAGTCGCGCTTTTATTGAGTTGCAGAAGCGTATTTCACAACAGGAAGAGCAGATTGCGGACAGATGGGAATTCTTTAATGAAAGCGTCACGTTATATAACGTGGGTATAAATGAATTCCCCGCACTGATACTGGCCAGACCGATGAACTATCCACTGTTGCAGGTTAATTCAGAGGAAACACATTATGCTGGAATTGCCCTTTGATTTAACGCTGATATCCCGTCAGCCTGTTTACGTCGTCATGTTTGCCACTTTTGGACCGGTCGCGGCGCTGCTGGTTTTCGGTACTCTGATGCGTATCCCGCCACTGAAGTGGTGCGCCACCGTCTGTGCCGGTACAGTTGCCATCAGTTGGCCGGTAAGTTTCGTCATGCGATGATCATGTTGTTCAGCGGCATTGATGGTGTTCACATCCTGCTGTGCTGTCTGACATTGCTCATAGGGTATTTCACTTTTGTTGTGTTCAACCACCGTCGTCTTGCCGGAGTTATACAGGAATATAATTCTGACGATGCAGACAAGCCGATGCTTTCGACAAAAAGACGGTCAGTCGGCAAGAAACGCAGTGGTGTTAATAAAACCGGAGGAAGGAAATATGGGAAACGCAGTTAAACAGAGTGATAACGATACCGGTCACGGCAACCACCCGCCAACGCCAGTCTCTTCCGGCTCTCCAACAGTAAAAGTGGATGGTTTGCCACTGGCTCGACTGGGGGATCCTCTGGCCCCTCATGGTCATGGACGAAACATCAGTAGCGGCTCATCCAGCGTATTTGTTGATGGTAAACCCGCAGCACGTACTGGTGATACCGTCAGTTGCGGCGGTGTGTTGATTGGTGGCGGAAGTGTAAATATCGGATGACGTTTTATCAGAAGATTTGACGGCTGAATTTTCTATTATCTGGCAGAGAATATTAACTGTCACTATCGTTTGATAGAAGAACTGATCGGGAAATGGTTATCGGGTTGCTCCATAATGGAAAAAGCCGGAAAAGATTCAGCATCTTCCCCGGCGTTTACTATGACTAATTCACCAGCCAGACGGAATCTCTACCACCCATTATCGATAGCAAAAAACTGTTCACATTAATCATCTTTGCTCAATAAGATTCACAATCCCAATCATCATTCTGCAATATCACTATCAAGATTTTCAGAATAAATGCGCATTTGGGGCAATTTTTTGCCCGAATTTGACTTGGTTCAAACCAGAACGAGGGAACAAGATACCTCAGTGAATGATGCGTCAGCCGCGCCGGGGGGGGGGTACCAGTACAGGATTGCAGTTCACCATAAAATCGGGCGCGTTGCCGGAAGAGTGGGAATGGAAGGAAAAGCCGGCTAACTCGTGGAATTGAGACAAAAAAAATAGACGTCCATTGACGTCTATTGATTTTGTATTGGTACCGAGGACGGGACTTGAACCCGTAAGCCCAATCGGGCACTACCACCTCAAGGTAGCGTGTCTACCAATTCCACCACCTCGGCATCTCAATAACTTATTCAACAGCAATGACAGGCATTACCGTGATACTGTTCCAAACGATTATTACTTCGGAATATCGCTAATCGGGGCAGCTGGCGCGGCAGGTGTCGTAGTCTGCTCTACGTTCTCTGGCTGGTTCAGGTTATCCCAGGCACCGCCTTTCTTCTGCAACGAACTCATATTCCCCAACACAAGACTGATAATGAAGAACAGAGCCGCCAATACCGCCGTCATGCGAGTCATGAAGTTACCGGAGCCGCTCGAACCGAACAAAGTGGCAGAAGCACCTGCTCCGAACGAAGCGCCCATATCAGCACCTTTACCCTGCTGCAGCATAATCAAGGCGATAAGCCCGAGCGCTACTAACAGGAAAATGACCAAAAGAGCTTCGTACATAGTTGTACCCGTAACCGTTTTCCCCATTATTAATGGAGAATGCTATATTCTTGCGGTAAACCGCGTCTAGTCCGCTAGTTGAATGAATCACTCATCCCTTATTAAGCGGGTCTGAATACTAACCAAAGGCTGTAGCGTACGCAAGGGTAATTTGGCTGTCATTTGCTGATTGAAGAAAAAAACAGCGGCTTTCAGCATGTGATAATAACCGAAAGCCTTATCTTCTTGATTGCCAGTGTTTAACGATCGTTAACCAACCGCCTTTACCGCATCCGCAATCCGATTTGCCAACTCAATAACCGTTGCTTCATTTTCACCTTCAACCATGACACGAATCAGCGGCTCAGTGCCCGATTTACGCAACAGAACGCGGCCACGACCGGTGAGTTCATTTTCAACATCCTGTGTTACCTGTTGAACGGTTTTATCCTCAAGCGGGTCATGCTCACCAGTGAAACGAACGTTAACCAGAATCTGCGGAAATAGCTTCATACCGCTGCACAAATCATGCAAACTCATGTGGTTTCTGACAATCGCTGTTAATACTTGCAAACCAGCGATCACACCGTCACCCGTTGTGGTTTTATCCAACAAAATAACGTGGCCGGAATTTTCGGCACCAATACGCCATCCCTTTGCCTGCATCATTTCCAACACATAGCGATCGCCGACTTTGGCACGAGCGAACGGAATACCCAGTTGCTTCAATGCAAGCTCCAATCCCATATTGCTCATCAGGGTTCCTACCGCCCCGCCGCGCAACTGCCCCTGACGTAAACCCTCGCGGGCGATGATGTACAGAATTTGATCGCCATCGACTTTATTACCCAGGTGGTCAACCATGATTAACCGGTCGCCATCACCATCGAATGCCAGTCCTACATCGGCTTTTTCCGCCAGAACACGCGCCTGCAACTGCCTTACATCCGTCGCGCCGCACTCTTCATTGATGTTCATACCATCCGGCTCACAGCCGATGGAAATCACTTTAGCGCCCAGTTCCCGCAATACGCTTGGCGCGATGTGGTATGTAGCGCCATTCGCGCAGTCAACCACGATCTTCAGACCGCTGAGGCTAAGCTCGCTGGGGAACGTCCCTTTGCAAAACTCAATGTAACGCCCTGCTGCATCGACAATACGATTTGCCTTACCCAATTCTGCTGACTCTACACAGGTCAACGGTTTTTCCATCTCGGCTTCTATGGCTTCTTCCACATCATCAGGCAATTTGGTGCCATCAATAGAGAAGAATTTAATGCCGTTATCATAATAAGGATTATGTGAAGCAGAGATAACAATCCCCGCTTCTGCCCTGAAAGTTCGAGTCAGATAAGCAACCGCCGGTGTCGGCATTGGTCCCGTAAAAGAGGCAGATAAACCGGCTGCTGCGAGGCCTGCTTCCAGAGCGGACTCCAGCATATAACCGGAAATTCGGGTATCTTTACCGATAATGATCTTACGCGAACCATGGCGCGCCAAAACCTTACCCGCGGCCCAGCCAAGTTTCAGCACAAAATCAGGCGTAATGGGTGTATCGCCAACTTTGCCACGCACACCGTCCGTCCCAAAATATTTGCGGTTACTCATAGTCGTTTTTATTCCTTTGCTGCAAGAGTAGCTTCAACGATGCGCATGGCATCGACTGTTTCTTTCACATCGTGAACGCGGATGATTTGTGCGCCTTGCATCGCAGCAATCACTGCACACGCCACACTGCCCTGAACGCGTTGCAATGGGGGAACCTTGAGTAGTTGCCCAATCATGGATTTTCTGGACATGCCCACCAGCAAAGGCAGTCCAAAGCGATGCAATTCCCCCAAACGAGCCAGAAGCTCGTAATTATGGGTCAGATTCTTACCAAATCCGAATCCGGGATCCACTAATAGCTTACTTTTCGGAATATTGCCGATCACGCAACGATCAATATGATGTTGTAAAAAATCCCCGATTTCCGACATCAAATCATCATAATGGGGATTATGCTGCATCGTTTTTGGCAATCCCTGCATATGCATCAGACAGACAGGTAATCCCGTTGCCGCGGCAGCTTCTAAAGCGCCCGGCTCCTGCAGCGATCGAATATCATTGATAAGGTGTGCGCCGGCTTGAGCAGAGGCGGTGATAACCTCGGCTTTTGACGTATCGACAGAAATCCACGTATCGAAACGTTCAGACAACGCTTCAACCACCGGCACCACCCGCTCCAGTTCTTCTTCGGTACTGACTTCATCTGCACCAGGGCGAGTCGACTCGCCGCCAATGTCGATCAGTGTGGCGCCAGCCGAGATCATCTCCTGAGCATGACGCACTGCTGTATTCACGGTATTGTGCTTGCCGCCATCAGAGAATGAATCAGGTGTGACATTAAGAATGCCCATCACATTGGGACGGGACAGATCCAGGGTTGATCCTCTGGCGATCAATTGCATGACATTTCCCTCGACATCGCCGGATTACCTTAAAAATTTTCCCGCGAGCTTATTCAGTAAAAAACCCCGGCCAAAGCCGGGGTTTACAAAAACAACTACGTGCGGTCGAAACATAACCACTGCCGCGTTATTTATCGCTCAGTTGTTCTGACATCGTATTACCCGGATTTGGGGTACGAGGTTCGTCAACAGGCGTCGGGGCCTTTGGTGAGCCACCGTTATCAGAATTGCTATCCGAGCTGGAGTCTTCCCAACCGGCTGGCGGGCGAACATCTTTACGAGCCATCAGATCATCAATCTGTGGGGCATCAATGGTTTCATACTTCATCAACGCATCTTTCATTGAATGCAATATGTCCATGTTTGCCATCAGCAGTTCACGAGCACGCACGTAGTTACGCTCAATCAGCGATTTCACTTCCTGGTCGATGATTCTGGCCGTTTCGTCAGACATGTGTTTGGCTTTGGCAACGGAACGTCCCAGGAACACTTCGCCTTCTTCTTCGGCATACAGCAACGGCCCCAGTTTTTCGGAGAAGCCCCACTGTGTCACCATGTTACGAGCAATAGACGTCGCGACTTTGATGTCATTTGACGCACCGGTGGAGACTTTTTCCACACCATAGATGATTTCTTCAGCCAGACGACCGCCGTACAGCGTAGAAATCTGGCTTTCCAGTTTCTGACGGCTGGCACTGATTGCATCACCTTCTGGCAGGAAGAACGTCACACCCAGAGCACGACCGCGCGGAATAATCGTCACTTTATGCACAGGATCGTGCTCAGGTACCAGACGACCAATAATCGCATGCCCGGCTTCGTGATAAGCCGTTGACTCTTTCTGCTGCTCAGTCATCACCATGGAACGGCGCTCAGCGCCCATCATGATTTTGTCTTTCGCTTTTTCAAACTCGACCATGGACACCACGCGTTTGTTACCGCGTGCGGCGAACAGGGCCGCTTCATTGACCAGGTTGGCCAAATCCGCACCGGAGAAGCCTGGCGTACCACGCGCAATCACGGATGCATCAATGTCCGGAGACAACGGCACGCGGCGCATGTGTACTTTCAGAATCTGTTCACGACCGCGAACATCGGGTAAACCCACCACTACCTGACGGTCAAAACGACCTGGACGCAGTAATGCAGGGTCCAGAACGTCAGGACGGTTGGTTGCCGCGATGACAATTATGCCTTCATTGCCTTCAAAACCATCCATTTCAACCAGCATCTGGTTCAACGTTTGCTCACGCTCATCGTGACCACCGCCCAGACCGGCGCCACGTTGGCGGCCTACCGCATCAATTTCATCAATAAAGATGATACAAGGCGCCGCTTTCTTGGCCTGCTCAAACATGTCACGTACGCGGGAAGCACCAACACCGACGAACATTTCAACGAAATCTGAACCAGAAATAGTAAAGAAAGGAACTTTCGCTTCACCCGCGATGGCTTTTGCCAACAACGTTTTCCCCGTCCCCGGAGGGCCGACCATCAGGATACCTTTCGGTATCTTACCGCCCAGTTTCTGAAAACGGCTTGGTTCACGCAGATACTCGACCAGTTCGCTCACTTCCTCTTTTGCTTCATCACAACCCGCTACGTCGGCAAAGGTCGTTTTGATCTGATCTTCCGTCAGCATCCGGGCTTTGCTCTTGCCAAAGGACATCGCGCCTTTACCGCCGCCGCCTTGCATTTGACGCATGAAGAAGATCCAGACACCGATCAGTAACAACATTGGGAACCAGGAGATAAAGATCGAAGCCAGCAGGCTTGGCTCTTCCGGTGGCTCACCAACGACTTTCACATTCTTCGTTAGCAGGTTATCCAGTAGCTTGGGGTCGTTGACAGGAATATAAGTCGTGTATCTGTTGCTATCTTTTTTGATAACATTGATCTCACGCCCGTTAATACGTGCTTCACGGACCTGATCCTGATTCACTTCAGTCAAGAAGGTTGAATAATCCACCCTACGGCCATTCGACTCGCTGGGCCCGAAGCTCTGGAAAACGGACATCAGCACTACTGCGATGACTAACCAGAGAATCAGGTTTTTCGCCATGTCACTCAAGGGATTAACCTCATATTACAACTGTGTTAAAAAACAGCGTTAGGGTACTACAGTTTGCGCCCTGTCGCTACAATATACACTTCACGTGACCTGGCACGCGAAGCGTCTGGCTTACGAATCTTAACCTTCGTAAACAGGGAGCGAATTTCCCGCAGGTATTCATCAAAACCTTCTCCCTGAAACACTTTCACCAGAAAACTTCCGCCTGGCGCTAATACATCCCGACACATTTCAAGTGCTAATTCAACCAGATACATCGATTTCGGAATATCAACTGCCGGTGTACCGCTCATGTTCGGGGCCATGTCAGACATCACCACCTGAACCTTGCTATCCCCAACTCGCTCAAGCAGCGCTTTGAGGACTAATTCATCACGAAAATCCCCTTGAAGGAAATCGACACCAACAATAGGATCCATCGGTAAAATATCACAGGCGATGATACGGCCTTGTCCGCCAATCTGTGTCACTACATATTGCGACCAGCCGCCTGGCGCAGCCCCCAAATCGACAACGGTCATACCGGGTTTAAACAATTTGTCGCTCTGCTGTATTTCATCAAGTTTAAACCAAGCTCGTGAGCGTAGCCCTTTTTTCTGCGCCTGCTGCACATATTTATCGCTAAAGTGTTCCTGCAGCCAGCGACTGGAACTCGCAGAACGCTTCTTATTAGCCATCTATTTTCCAACTATTCTTGTAAGACGCTCTCGGTGGATAGAAACTTCTCACATATCCCCAATCAGCACAGCCAAATTGGTTATAATCATGAGATGGCGGTAGAATGACCCGTTTTCAATCCCAACCTAAGCAAAAAAGACAATGAACCTAAGTAATAAACAAAAACAACACCTGAAAGGTCTGGCGCATCCGTTAAAACCGGTTGTCATGCTGGGCAATAACGGCCTCACCGAAGGTGTTCTGGCTGAGATCGAACAGGCATTAGAGCATCACGAACTTATCAAGGTGAAAGTCGCTACAGAAGATCGCGAGACTAAAACTTTGATTATTGAAGCTATTGTTCGCGAAACCGGGGCCAGTAACGTTCAGGTCATCGGCCACACATTGGTGCTTTATCGTCCTGCGAAAGAACGTAAAATTGTGTTACCACGATAGCACTTTTTATTTCAACATACTCTGTTTTAACGGAAAGGTGCCATGCCTGTCTGTTAGAGAAAAGGCCGCAAGCGGCCTTTTTCTTTTCTTTACAAACTTTGCCGATTTAATCGCCAATACAGCAAAAGTTACAAATATTCAACTTTCAGAATCTCATATTCAACTTCGCCACCCGGCGTAGGGATGACCACAATATCTTCTTCTTCTTTGCCAATCAGGCCACGGGCGATCGGTGAATTAACAGAAATCAGATTTTGTTTAAAATCCGCCTCATCGTCACCTACGATGCGATACGTCTGCTCTTCTTCATTATCCAGATTCATGACCGTCACCGTCGCGCCAAAAATCACACGGCCATTGGCGGACATTTTCGTCACATCGATGACCTGAGCATTAGAGAGCTTAGCCTCGATATCCTGAATTCGTCCTTCACAAAAACCTTGCTGTTCACGCGCAGCGTGGTACTCCGCATTTTCTTTCAGATCGCCGTGCTCACGAGCTTCAGCAATCGCGGCAATAATCTCAGGCCGACGAACTGATTTTAAATAATCAAGCTCTTCGCGTAATTTTTCAGCACCACGCAACGTCATCGGAAATTGTTTCATATTGTCTATACCTCTAAAAAAATCCGTACGACTCAAAAAATAGTAGTCATCCTGACATGTTAAAAATCAAATACGACGTCGTGTCTATGCACGCCAGCGCCTTCTGGCATTAAACAAAAGTAACCAGCCCCGGAAAAAAATTTCCAGGCCAGCATCGATTTTGCATTTTGATACGTATTTTAACCCAGAGTTCCGTAAGGGTCATCGTTTACTTTAGACCGTATTGCGCCGTAGTATGACCACACGTTACCCTGTTGTTAGCTGAGATTATGCGTTTTTCATCGATTGTTACCGGACTTGCCTGCGCTTTTGTTCTGCATGCCAATGCAGCAACTATTGAAGATCACACCCAATACTTGCCTGATGGCGCCAATTTGGCGCTGGTCGTTCAAAAAATCGGGGCAACGACACCGACAATGGCCTTTAACAGCCAGCAAATGGCGTTACCTGCCAGTACGCAAAAGGTGATAACCGCATTGGCGGCACTGCTCCAGTTAGGCCCAGACTACCGTTTCGTTACCACAATGGAAAGTCATGGCCCCGTTAATAACGGTATATTGCACGGTAATCTGATCGTCCGCTTCAGTGGAGATCCAACCCTGAAACGACAGCAAATACGCAATATGGTGCAGGAATTAAGAAAGCGCGGCATACAGGAAATTTCAGGGGACGTCATGATCGACACATCGGTGTTCGCCAGTCATGACAAAGCGCCAGGCTGGCCATGGAACGACATGACACAGTGTTTCAGTGCGCCACCCGCCGCGGCGATTGTCGATCGCAACTGTTTCTCCGTTTCTCTCTATAGCGCCCCCAAAGCCGGTGATAACGCGTTTATCCGCGTTGCTTCCTACTATCCGGTACAAATGTTTAGTGAAGTTCGTACACTGGCGAAGGGCTCCCCCGACGCACAATACTGCGAGCTGGATGTCGTGCCGGGGGAACTGAACCGTTTTACGATCACGGGTTGTCTGACGCAACGGGCTGAGCCTCTTCCACTCGCTTTTGCTATTCAGGATGGTGCCAGCTATGCAGGCGCCATCGTAAAAGACGAACTTCAACAGGCGGATATCAGAATCAAAGGCAGTTTGCGTCGCCAGACTCAGCCAAGCGCCGCCGGTACGGTCTTGTCGCAGGCACAATCGGCACCGCTGCACGACTTACTGACCATCATGCTGAAAAAGTCGGATAACATGATTGCCGATACGGTGTTTCGCACCATCGGGCATGAGCGTTTCAATGTGCCGGGAACCTGGCGTGCAGGCGCTGACGCCGTGCGTCAGATATTGCGCCAGAAAGCGGGGGTCGATCTGGGTAACAGCATTATTGTCGACGGGTCAGGCTTATCACGTCACAACTTGATCTCTCCGGCAACCATGATGCAGGTATTGCAATATATCGCTCAGCACGATCAGGAACTGAACTACATTACGATGCTGCCGCTTGCGGGTTACGATGGAACATTACGGTATCGGGGTGGATTACATGAGGCCGGAGTAAACGGTAAAGTTTCAGCGAAGACCGGCGCATTACAGGGCGTTTATAATCTGGCAGGTTTTATTACCACGGCAAGTGGTCAGCGGATGGCATTCGTTCAATTCCTTTCCGGTTACGCCGTTCCACCTGAAGATCAGCGCTCGCGCCGGGTTCCGCTGGTGCGATTTGAAAGTCGTTTATACAAAGACATTTATCAAAACAACTAATCCAACACAAAAAAGTACAGCGCATTACCGCGCTGTACTTATCCTGGAATGGTTCATTGCCTGACAATAATCCTTCACCGGACCGAACGTTGCCAGCCCGGGTAACCATCAACGATGATAGATGATTTCGACGCCTTCTTCATCCTCGTCGTCCCAGTCATCATCCCATTCTTCTTCTGCTTCACTTTCAGCGGCCGCCAGCTGTTCACGGTGATAATCATCCCACATGAATTCAACTTTCTCTGGCGCGCTTTCTTCGATAGCCATCGCCTTAGGCTGCACTTTCAGGAAATTCATCACATCCCAGCACAGTGCATTGACGCCTTCGCGGTTCGCCGCAGAAATCAGGTAATACTTTTCTTCCCAGCCCAGAGCAGCGGCAATCTCTTTCGCACGTTTTTCCGCTTCAGCTTTATCGATCAAATCAATTTTATTGAAAACCAACCAGCGAGGTTTTTCAGACAACACCGCGCTATATTGCTGCAATTCATTGACGATCACTTTGGCATTTTCTATCGGATCGGATTCATCAATCGGTGCTAAATCAACGAGATGCAACAGAACCCGACAGCGTTCCAAATGTTTAAGGAAGCGAATACCCAGCCCCGCGCCTTCGGAAGCCCCTTCAATCAGACCCGGAATATCGGCAACCACAAAACTTTGCTCGCTGTCCATACGGACAACGCCAAGGCTGGGAACCAGCGTGGTAAAAGGATAATCAGCCACTTTTGGCTTAGCGGCGGAAACCGCACGGATAAACGTCGATTTACCCGCATTCGGCAAACCCAGCATTCCTACGTCGGCCAGCAACAGGAGCTCAAGCATCAATTCACGTTCTTCACCCTGCGTACCGTTTGTTTTCTGACGCGGTGCGCGGTTAACGGAAGATTTAAACCGGGAGTTTCCCAGTCCATGCCAGCCGCCTTTGGCAACCATAAGGCTCTGCTGATGGCGAGTCATATCGCCCAGCACTTCTCCGGTTCCCTTATCCAACACGCGGGTACCGACCGGGACTTTAATCGTAATATCTTTACCGCGCTTGCCGGTACAGTCCCGGCTTTGGCCATTCTGGCCGCGCTCGGCGCGAAATGATTTTTCAAAACGATAGTCAATCAGCGTATTCAGGTTTTCATCGGCCAGCAGATAGACGTCTCCGCCATCGCCACCGTCTCCGCCGTCAGGGCCGCCGTTGGGAATATATTTTTCGCGGCGGAAGCTGACACAGCCGTTACCGCCATCACCTGCGACCACCAGGATGGTCGCTTCATCTACAAACTTCATTGACTTTCTCCGCAAAAAACCAATAGAGAATATCTACTTGTTTTAGGCTTATTATTGGTTCTCTTTGGCGTAACTTTTTGATTTAAAGACAGATAGCTATTTTATCATCTGTCATAAAAAACTGACGCACCAGAACCAGTTCCGGCAAGGGGGCGAATTGTACCCGCTTATCCCAATATTTTCATCTGTATTAAAAATAAACAGTCCACAAGGAATGTCAAAATGTCATTTGACGCAAACTTCCTTGGTTTATTTTGGCACAACGATCGGCGAACGTGGTTTCCGCCCAGGAAAGATACGGTGTCCGATCGCCGAGAACATTGCTCCCGCTACGACAATCAAAGCGCCTGAATATCCGATCCAATTAAGCACCGGAGCGGCAAAAAAGTCCGGCCACGTCAACGCCAGCAGATCAGAAAAGAGCAATGTAAACAACGGAGTGAGTGTAATTACCGCACTGACTTGCGCCGCCTGCCAGCGCGCCATCGCCTCAGCCAACGCGCCATATCCTATCAGGGTATTCGCACCACAAAACAGCAGGCAGGTAAGCTGCCAGCCACTGAGTTGCAAAACGGTCTCCGGCTTGGCAAAGGGGGTAATAAACAAAACACTGAGGACATAAAGCAGAAACAGGATCTGCGGTGACGTCAAACGACGTAAAAGCACTTTCTGAGCCACGCCATAGGAGACCCAAACCGCTGCCGCACACATGCCGAGCAGAACCCCCAGCGTGTAATCGGTCAGGCGGGTGAAAATCTCAATCAGGCTGGTGTTAAAAAACAGGATCAGACCACAAATCAAGGTCACTGCCCCAATGATTTGAGTCGGCCGCATCTTTTCTTTCAAAATAAAAACGCTGGCAAACATCATACCGACTGGAGAAAGTTGACCAATAACCTGAGAAGCCGTTGGGCTAAGATACTGTAGTGATGAACTGAAAAAAACAAAGTTCCCCAGCAGTCCACAGGTCGCAATCAGCAATAAAACCCACCACCGCCGATGCCGGAAAACACGCAATGGAGGAAGCTTATTCCGTGAGAAAAGCACCAATCCAAGGCCAATCGATGCAATAAAAAAACGGTACCAAACAATAGTATAAGGTTCCATGACCACCAAAACCTGCTTCATGGCTATCGGTAAAGCTCCCCAGCATATTGCTGTGGTCAGCGCCAGACAAAGACCGATACCCGTCTGTTGTTTCGTGTTCATGCTTTTCTCAGGTTGATTGCTCAGAATCAGAAACGTAAAAAGCCCCGCAACAAATTGCGGGGCTTAAATCTGCAAGGCCTAACGCGAAATATTATTCAGCAACGATACTGATGTATTTACGGTTTTTCGGGCCTTTAACTTCAAACTGAACTTTACCGTCAGCCAAAGCGAACAGAGTGTGGTCTTTCCCGCAGCCTACGTTGCTACCAGCGTGGAATTTGGTTCCGCGCTGACGAACGATGATGCTACCAGCCAATACCGCTTCGCCGCCAAAACGTTTTACGCCCAGGCGTTTACTTTCTGAGTCACGGCCGTTACGAGTTGAACCGCCAGCTTTCTTGTGTGCCATTAATCCGCTCTCCTAAATCTTAAGCGCTGATGCCGGTGATTTTCACGTCAGTGAACCACTGACGATGGCCCGCTTGCTTACGGTAGTGTTTACGGCGACGAAACTTAACAATCTTAACTTTCTCGCCACGACCGTGAGCAACAACTTCAGCTTTGATCTTACCGCCATCGACGAAAGGAACGCCGATTTTGATTTCTTCACCATTGGCAACCATCAGAACCTGGTCAAACTCAATAGCTTCACCAGTTGCGATGTCCAGCTTTTCCAAGCGAACGGTTTGACCTTCGCTTACTCGGTGTTGTTTACCACCACTTTGGAAAACTGCGTACATAAAAAACTCCGCTTTCCGCGCACTCAACGTATGATTATCCAGAGCGCACTATAAATATTCACAATAGGGCGCGAATTCTACGCAAAAAACCTGGCGATGACAAGTGCATAATCGAAGGATGTGAAGAAAAAGAATACAACGTATTAACTGCCGTTTATCTCTCTCATTTTTCAAGTACAATCGGCTCAATAAGTTCCCTCATATGCCGATATGAAGCAGTAATCTTACGGCAATGTTGAAGAAAACAGCTGGCACATACAATGAATCTAGAACAAATTACAGCGCTAACCGCGCAGGACATGAAAGCGGTTAATAAAGTCATTCTTGAACAACTGAACTCGGATGTCATTCTTATTAACCAGCTCGGTCATTACATTATCAGTGGCGGGGGCAAACGTATCCGTCCCATGATCGCTGTACTTGCCGCCAGAGCGCTTGCCTATGAAGGCAACAAGCATATTACGGTCGCGGCGCTGATAGAATTCATTCATACCGCCACGCTGCTTCATGACGATGTTGTGGATGAGTCCGACATGCGTCGTGGTAAAGCAACGGCAAACGCGGCGTTTGGCAACGCCGCCAGCGTACTGGTTGGTGATTTTATCTATACCCGCGCATTTCAGATGATGACCAGCCTGGAATCATTGCGCGTGCTGGGGCTGATGTCAGAAGCAGTGAATGTGATTGCAGAAGGCGAAGTATTGCAGTTGATGAACTGTAACGATCCCGATATTACCGAAGAAAGCTATATGCGGGTCATTTACAGTAAAACCGCACGTCTGTTTGAAGCGGCAGCCCAGGCTTCAGCCATTCTTTCGAGTGCCACCCCCGAGCAGGAAACCGCATTGCAGGATTATGGCCGCTATCTGGGAACGGCGTTTCAGCTTATAGACGATTTGTTGGACTATAGCGCTGACGGTCAAACGCTTGGTAAAAATACCGGCGACGACCTTAACGAAGGTAAACCGACACTGCCGCTGCTGCACGCCATGCACAATGGCAATGCCGAGCAACGCGCCATGATTCGTCAGGCGATAGAGGAAGGCAACGGACGTCATTTGCTTGACCCCGTACTTACCGCTATGCAGCAGTGCGGATCGCTCAACTACACTCGTCAGCGTGCGGAGGAAGAGGCAGATAAAGCGATCGATGCGCTGCGTCAGCTCCCAGAGACCCCTTTTCGTACCGCACTTGAAGGTCTTGCCCATTTAGCAGTGCAGCGCGATTTCTGATCGCATTCCCGTTGCGCCATCGCCTTATCGACTATGCTGTCTGGTCATCCGTCACATTATCCAGACGAGACAGCATCGCCCGCGTTCCTTCCCGCAAAATGAAATTAATCAGTTGCGATTGTTCACTTTCTGACAGCTGATTAAAAATATGTATCCATGACACCAGTAACGCAGGCTCTTTTTCTACCCGATATGCTGGCGACATACTCTCTTCCATTACAAGAGAACTTCTGACTTCATGCGGTAAACTGCGTATGGAATACTCCACGCCGCGTCCTTGAACGCCTTTGCGCCGTCGCTTTTCCCATCCGTCATCACGAGCCCGTTTATTCAGCCCTTGGGGAGACTTGGGTAATCCACCGATTCCAACCAATTCACTCGTTGAAAACCACTCTTTGTCCATCATCGTCACTCCCTTGCTTATCCGGTATGGGCAGTCTTGAATTGCGCCCCAAAAAGTTTCCATATAATAGACTATTATTACCCAAACATCTAACATTTACGCGTTATTGATATCGCTAAAGCATACACAGTTCATCATCCCGGCAGAAATTAAACTGCATGCAGATAGTGAAGAAAATCGTGTTGAAAAAAATAGAGGGAGAAATCATTGCCATCCTTCCAGACACACTCCAGATGGCAGACACTGGCGGGCATTTACTCGATCGTGTCATTGAGATCAGGGGCTTCATTTGATGCAGATATTCCCAACTGGTTCAAGGTGGCAGACACACCGACTCGTAGAATATAAGCAATGAGTTCATTCCTTTCTCTCTCAGAGAGCTGAGAATAAATTTGCATCCAGACCGCCAGCGTCGCGGGCTGCTTTATAGAATATGACGGTGACTCGCTTTCAAGTAATAAGGATTTTCTGACGGAGTCAGGCAGGCTGTGAATCGAATATTCGACGCCCCGTCCCTGAACCCCTTTACGGCGGCGCTTTTCCCATCCATCCTCGCGCGCACGCTTATTCAATCCCTGTCTTGATTTCGGAAGGCCGCCAACGCCAACCAGTTCGCTGGTCGCAAACCACTCTTTTTTCATCGCCTTTCATCCTGATAGTGCCACTCCTAACAAAAACCAATCTATTTGGAAATTAATTGAGAATTTTTTAGAAAATTGATGCTATATTATTTCCAAATAATAATGTCATGTTAGCTTGGCATATAACTAACACCTGTTATTTATACCACTAATATACAGTCGTCTTATAGCAAATAAGGGAAGGATTATGAGTTTAAGGAAACATGACTGGCATCCCGCTGATATCATTGCTGCTCTGCGCAAGAAAGGCACTACGCTGGCGGCAGTATCACGCGCTGCCGGATTGAGTTCATCGACACTCGCTAATGCGCTGTCACGGCCCTGGCCCAAGGGAGAATGGCTCATTGCCGATGCGTTAGGTATTCATCCATCAGAAATCTGGCCCAGCCGATATTACGATCCAGAAACCGACCAACTCATTGATAGAAAAAAATTAATCCGTCCCAGTTAAGTAAAAAAGCCGGAGACTTTCATCTCCGGCTTTATATTTATTGGGATATTAAATCCATGTTGTCATCAGCTATTGATGAATGACTCACCCAAAGCAATATCCTGATTCAACGTCTCCAGCATATTTTTCAGCGCCTGCTGCTCGAAAGCACTCAGCGTCCCAATTGCTTTACGCTCAACAATCCCGTCTTTACCTAACAGAACCGGCTGCGCAAAGAAACGGGCATACTCACCATCACTCTCAACGTATGCACATTCTGTGACGCCGCTTTCTCCCTGCAAAGCACGAACCAGAGACAGGCCAAAGCGCGCCGCCGCTTGTCCCATGGACAGCGTTGCCGATCCGCCACCGGCTTTTGCCTCTACAACTTCCGTACCCGCATTCTGGATACGTTTTGTCAGATCAGCGATTTCTTGCTCACTGAAACTTACTCCGGGGATTTGTGACAGCAGCGGCAGAATAGTCACGCCAGAGTGGCCACCGATAACCGGAACATTGATGTCCTGCGGTTGTTTGCCTTTCAATTCAGCCACAAACGTATTGGAACGGATAATATCCAGCGTGGTGACACCAAACAGTTTGTTTTTGTCGTAAACACCCGCTTTTTTCAACACTTCAGCGGCAATAGCGACCGTCGTATTTACCGGGTTGGTGATAATGCCAATGCAGGCTTTAGGGCACGTACTGGCAATTTGCTCAACCAGGTTGCGCACAATCCCGGCATTGACATTAAACAAATCAGAACGATCCATACCGGGTTTACGGGCGACGCCCGCGGAGATAAGAACGATATCCGCACCCACGAGCGCTGGTTTCGCGTCTTCGCCGCTATATCCCTTGATTTTCACCGCAGTAGGAATATGGCTCAGATCAACCGCAACCCCCGGTGTTACGGGAGCGATATCATAAAGAGATAATTCTGAACCTGAAGGAAGCTGGGTTTTGAGGAGGAGTGCAAGGGCTTGACCAATACCGCCTGCTGCACCGAGAACTGCAACTTTCATCCTAAACTCCTTATTATCGTAAAATAAAAAAATGCCGTGAATTCATCTAGTTATAAACTTAAATGCAAGAAGAAAGAGTTACATCTATCTACTCACCGCTCAGCATGCGCCGTAAGAGACGAAAAAATACGCTATGTCCCTAATAATAAATCAAAAGCAGCCATACATTTTGAAAGGTAAGTAAAGTTAATGGGCTCCAGGGCTAATAACTCGGCGCACATTCACGACCGGTTAACTGGTCAGCTACATTACACCGATCAATGACATCCAAACAACATCATTCTGATAACATTTAATTCACTGTTATGTGACGAATGGCGCATTTCTCAGACTACCGACACTATGAGCTTTTAATTATTTCAGAGAGACGACGGTAAACACTGACAGATGATGTTATAGGCATTTTCATTGCATAAAAATTCACTTATCTGCATAATAACAAAACCAACAACCACACTAATCCGGTGCAGAATGCGCAACTCGACAAAACAAGAAGATTTAGTTAAAGCGTTCAAAGCGCTGCTGAAGGAAGAGAAATTCAGTTCTCAAAGTGAAATTGTGCAGGCTTTACAAGACGATGGATTCGAAAATATCAACCAGTCCAAAGTCTCACGCATGCTAACTAAATTTGGCGCTGTTCGTACACGCAATGCCAAAATGGAGATGGTGTACTGTCTGCCAGCGGAACTGGGTGTGCCAACCACGACCAGTCCGTTGAAAAATCTCGTATTAGATGTTGATTACAATGATGCCGTGGTGGTGATCCATACCAGCCCAGGCGCGGCGCAGCTGATTGCCCGACTGCTCGACTCCCTGGGGAAATCAGAAGGCATTTTGGGCACCATTGCCGGTGATGACACCATATTCACCACACCAGCCAGAGGCTTCAGCGTCAAGCAACTCTACGAAGCTATTCTGATTTTATTCGAGCAGGAATTATAACGCACTCCATCGCGGGAAACCGCGATAGCGCTCTGCAATTTTGCTAAAAATTGATATTTCGTTGTATCACCAGCAATAAACGTTGCTGGTGATAGTTGATCAGACGGCGGGTAACTCGGCCAACGGCCAGCGAGGACGCACGGAAACGCCGAGATCGTGGCATTGTCCGTGCCGTAAGCGAACAACGCCTGCATAGGCAATCATGGCGCCATTATCAGTACAAAACTCAGGCCGGGCATAAAACACCGCGCCACCGCGCTTCGCCATCATTTCTCCCAGACGCTGACGCAGCGTACGATTAGCACTCACACCTCCGGCGATAACCAGACGTTTGAAGCCAGTTTCATCCAGTGCCCTACGACACTTGATTGACAGCGTATCCACCACCGCATCTTCAAATGCGCGAGCAATATCGGCACGCGTCTGCTCATCATCTCCATTATTCCGGATCGTATTGGCGGCAAATGTCTTAAGACCAGAGAAGCTAAAATCCAGACCGGGTCGATCGGTCATGGGGCGCGGGAAGGTAAAGCGCGCGGCATCGCCCGTCTGCGCCATTTTCGACAACAGGGGCCCGCCGGGGTAATCCAACCCGAGCAGCTTTGCCGTTTTATCGAAAGCTTCGCCCGCCGCATCATCGATCGATTCGCCAAGCAGTCGATACTCGCCAATACCGGTTACGCTAATCAGCTGGGTATGTCCGCCAGAAACCAACAGTGCCACGAACGGGAATTCAGGCGGGTTATCTTCCAGCATCGGCGCCAACAGGTGTCCTTCCATATGATGCACCGGTACTGCCGGCACATTCCAGGCAAACGCCAAGGCGCGTCCCACGGTTGCGCCGACCAATAGCGCGCCGACCAGTCCGGGACCTGCGGTATACGCCACGCCATCAATATCGCTGGCCTTTAATCCGGCCTCAAGCAGCGCCGCCTGAATCAATGGCACGGTTTTACGCACATGATCGCGCGACGCCAGTTCGGGCACCACACCACCATAGTCGGCATGGAGTTTTACCTGGCTGTAAAGTTGATTGGCGAGTAGACCGGCCTGAGTGTCATAGATGGCAACCCCGGTTTCATCACAGGATGTTTCGATACCCAATACGCGCATTGCTGTTCCTACTTTTATTACGGGACAAGCTCTCGGTTAATGCAGCTTGCTTCATGCGGCAGATAGTCTACCATAAGCGCCCTGTTTTCTGCGCTGACGAAGGCTGCGTGTTTTATGATCGCCGCCATGCTTTACAAAGGCATCCCGTTTGCAGTAGAATTCCGCACCATTTTGAAAAGGCTGGCACAAGGCCAGCGGCAAACCGAATTTATTGAGGTGAGAGGCACATGCCGGTAATTAAAGTACGTGAAAACGAGCCGTTCGACGTAGCTCTGCGTCGCTTCAAGCGTTCCTGTGAAAAAGCAGGCGTTCTGGCTGAAGTTCGTCGTCGTGAGTTTTATGAAAAACCGACGACGGAACGCAAGCGCGCTAAAGCTTCTGCAGTGAAACGTCACGCGAAGAAATTGGCTCGAGAAAACGCACGCCGCACTCGTCTGTATTAATTTTAGGAGGATTTCCTCCACCGCGTGATTAATCCGCAGACTTAGCAGTTGCATACGAAGGCCGTGCTTTCCGAAAGGAATGCGCGGCTTGTTGTCGTTTATAAGCTATCGTTTATAAGTTAAAAAACAGGGGCTTATGGCTGGACGAATTCCACGCGTATTTATTAATGATCTGCTGGCTCGCACCGACATCGTCGATCTCATCGACGCGCGCGTCAAACTGAAAAAGCAGGGCAAGAACTATCATGCGTGCTGTCCGTTTCACCACGAAAAAACCCCGTCATTCACCGTCAACGGTGAGAAACAGTTCTACCACTGCTTTGGCTGTGGCGCACATGGTAATGCCGTCGATTTTTTAATGAATTACGATCGTCTCGAATTCGTCGAAAGCATTGAAGAATTGGCCACCATGCATGGTCTTGAGGTGCCGTATGAAACCGGTACTGGCCCAACCCAGCTTGAACGTCACCAACGACAGAGTTTATATGCCTTGATGGAACAATTGAGTGCGTTCTATCAACAAACACTGAGTCAATCCGTTGGTAGTCCTGCGTTGCAGTACCTGCAGCAGAGGGGCTTAAGCGCCGAAGTGATTCGTCATTTCGCGATTGGCTTTGCGCCAGCCGGCTGGGACAACGCATTAAAACGTTTCGGCCGCAACAGCGACGATCGCAGTACATTGAACGATGCAGGCATGTTGGTGACTAACGATCAGGGCCGTACCTACGACCGTTTTCGCGAGCGCGTCATGTTTCCTATCCGCGATAAACGCGGACGGGTTATTGCATTTGGAGGCCGGGTATTAGGCGATGGCACGCCCAAATATCTGAACTCGCCTGAAACAGAAATTTTTCATAAAGGCCGTCAGCTCTATGGTCTTTATGAAGCACAGCAAAACCATCCTGAACTCAAACGCTTACTCGTGGTTGAAGGGTATATGGATGTCGTTGCTCTGGCACAGTTTGGTATTGATTATGCGGTTGCTTCGTTGGGGACATCCACCACGGCCGATCACATTCAGTTACTATTTCGTGCCACAGATCAGGTCGTCTGTTGTTATGACGGAGATCGCGCCGGACGGGAAGCCGCCTGGCGCGCGCTGGAAACCGCGCTACCCTATTTGAATGATGGTCGTCAGCTACGCTTTATGTTCCTGCCAGACGGTGAAGATCCCGATACGCTGGTTCGCAAAGAAGGCAAGGCCGCTTTTGAGCAACGGATGGAGCAGGCATTGCCGCTGTCGCAGTTTCTTTTTGAGACATTACAGCAGCAGGTAGATATGAGTTCGCCTGATGGACGAACCAAACTCAGCACGCTGGTACTGCCCTTGATTGGTCAGGTCCCTGGAGAGACGCAGCGTTTGTATTTGCGCCAGCAGCTTGGCAATAAACTCGGGATTCTGGATGACAGCCAGTTGGACAGGTTGTTGCCAAAAGTGGCAGAACAGACTCAGTCCTATCAGCCGCCACAGCTAAAAGTCACAACTATGCGTATACTTATAGGACTTTTAGTACAGAATCCCAGACTTTCTGTGGAAGTGCCTGAACTTGCACTGGAAGGCATTGAAGAAAACAAGGTAGCAGGTTTATCTCTGTTTCAGGATTTAGTGAAAACCTGCAACGCGAGCCCCGGTATGAGCATGGGATTGCTGCTTGAGAAATACAGAGACAGTAAATACCGGAAGCAGCTTGAAACCATGGCTTCCTGGAACCATATGATCGAAGAGGATGAACTGGACGACAAGTTCAGAATAAGCCTGGCGGAACTCTACGATCAACTGCTGAAGCAGCGTCAGGAAACATTGATTGCCCGTGAGAGAACGCATGGGCTTAACGCCAAAGAAAAAAAAGAACTTTGGTCGTTACAACTGGCTTTAACCAGAAAAAACTGATTACCGAGGCTTAATTGCCGATAACTAGCAGAGTCGAGCTCTGCGAAGAGCCGCTACAGGGGCCGCGGCGATAAGAAAAATACCCCTAATGCTATTGTTGGCGAACGAACTACGCCGACCGACACCAACCCAAATACTCTGAAGTGTGGATACCGTCTTATGGAGCAAAACCCGCAGTCACAGCTAAAGCTACTTGTCACCCGTGGTAAGGAGCAAGGCTACCTGACCTATGCTGAGGTCAATGACCATCTGCCGGAAGATATCATCGACTCCGACCAGATCGAAGACATCATCCAGATGATTAATGACATGGGCATCCAGGTGATGGAAGAAGCGCCGGATGCGGATGATCTGTTGCTGGCAGAAAATACCAATGACGCAGATGAAGATGCGGCAGAGGCTGCTGCTCAAGTGTTATCCAGCGTTGAATCGGAAATCGGCCGCACAACCGATCCGGTACGTATGTACATGCGTGAAATGGGTACCGTTGAACTGCTGACGCGTGAGGGCGAGATCGATATCGCCAAGCGTATTGAAGATGGTATCAATCAGGTTCAGTGTTCTGTTGCAGAATATCCAGAGGCAATTACCTATCTGCTGGAACAATACGATCGTGTCGAGGCAGGTGAAAGCCGTCTGTCCGACCTGATCACCGGTTTTGTCGATCCGAACGCGGAAGAAGATATTGCCCCTACCGCGACTCACGTCGGTTCTGAGCTTTCGAGTGAAGAAATGGACGATGACGATGAAGAGGAAGAAGACGACGATACCGAAGACGACAACAGCATCGATCCTGAACTGGCCCGTGAGAAATTTACCGAGTTGCGTCAGCAGTATGAAACGACTCGTCAGGTCATCAAAATGCATGGTCGTAGTCATGCAAAAGCAGCGCAAGAGATTCTGAATCTTTCGGAAGTCTTCAAACAGTTCCGTTTAGTCCCTAAACAGTTTGATTTTCTGGTTAACAGCATGCGTTCCATGATGGATCGCGTACGTACTCAGGAACGTCTGATCATGAAGCTGTGCGTTGAGCACTGCAAAATGCCGAAGAAAAACTTCGTCACGCTGTTCTCCGGCAATGAAACCAACGAAAGCTGGTTTGCCGCCGCGATTGCCATGGCGAAACCCTGGTCGGACAAGCTGCATGACGTAGAAGAAGACGTTAAGCGCAGCCTGCAGAAACTGCATCAGATTGAAGAAGAAACCGGCTTGACCATTGAGCAGGTCAAAGACATCAACCGCCGTATGTCGATTGGTGAAGCGAAAGCTCGCCGCGCGAAGAAAGAGATGGTTGAAGCAAACTTGCGTCTGGTTATTTCCATCGCCAAGAAATACACCAACCGCGGCTTGCAGTTCCTTGACCTTATTCAGGAAGGGAACATCGGCCTGATGAAAGCGGTAGATAAATTTGAATACCGCCGTGGTTATAAATTCTCGACGTATGCGACCTGGTGGATTCGTCAGGCTATTACGCGTTCTATCGCCGACCAGGCACGCACCATCCGTATTCCGGTGCATATGATTGAGACTATCAACAAACTCAACCGTATTTCACGCCAGATGCTACAGGAAATGGGTCGTGAACCAACGCCGGAAGAACTGGCCGAGCGTATGCTGATGCCGGAAGACAAGATCCGTAAAGTGCTGAAGATCGCGAAAGAACCGATTTCGATGGAAACCCCGATTGGTGATGATGAAGATTCACATCTGGGCGACTTTATCGAAGATACGACGCTGGAGTTGCCGCTGGATTCCGCAACCTCGGAAAGCCTGCGTTCCGCAACGCACGACGTATTGGCGGGTCTGACCGCGCGTGAAGCGAAAGTACTGCGTATGCGTTTTGGTATTGATATGAATACCGACCACACGCTGGAAGAAGTGGGTAAACAGTTCGATGTAACACGTGAACGTATCCGTCAGATCGAAGCAAAAGCGTTACGTAAACTGCGTCACCCAAGCCGTTCCGAAGTGCTGCGCAGTTTCCTGGATGATTAATTAATCGTCGTTAATAACGTACTCAAATAGCCCTGGCAGAAGCCGGGGCTATTTTTTTACCGCCATATTCCGGTTGCGCTCTTTACGGACCGTCGCAAGCGGCGTTTTTTAGCGGTTTTCATGCAGTGCCTGATAAAGCGCCCGATAAGACGATACCAGCGACGCCAGTGTTGCACGATTCAACCCACTGGGATTGGGAAGGACCCAGACCTGGGTGTCGCCAATCGTCAACGTCTGGCGCCCCCACGCTACCTTTTTAATACCGAATGCCAGGCTGAATGCCTGCTTGCCCAAAATGGCCAGCGCGCGTGGCTGATAGCGGGTCATTTTTTCAATAACGTCCTCGCCGCCCTGCAACAACTCATCTTTCGCCAGTTCCATTGCCTCTACCGTCGGACGTTCAACCAGCATGGTAATACCGCATCCGGTATCCAGCAGATGCCGTTCTTCTTCAGGTGCGAGTAAACGCTCGGTGAATCCGGCCTGATGGATCACTTTCCAGAATCGGTTATTGGGATTGGCAAAATGATAACCGTGATGAGCGGTCGATAATCCCGGATTGATGCCGCAGAAAACGACCTGAAGGTTGGTTGCCAGAATATCCGTGATCATACGTCCCCTTTATGTCATGTTTTCCGCTGTTATCGCAAAATCTGACAGTAATAACAATAAGCTATCCTGCATAGAAAACAGCCATCCGGCCGAACAGCTATAGACCTTCCCCCGCTCATTACCGTATAATCGTCGCCCGTCAGGCCCCTTAGCTCAGTGGTTAGAGCAGTCGACTCATAATCGATTGGT
>NZ_QDKJ01000023.1:0-30492 GCF_003115815.1 Brenneria roseae subsp. americana
TACCGTTGGTGCGGGCGTTGTTGCTAAAGTTATCGCTTAATCGCTGATAACGTTTGACGCGACACGCGATAAAAGGGCATCATTTGATGCCCTTTTTCTACGCTGTCATAGTAGAACCTATCTCATCAGCGATTGTGAGGTATAATCATTGGTGAGATGGGCTCTGTAGATACGGCGTAAATACCGAATTATTATTCGTTTTACAGAACATCTTTCGGTTTGGTTTGCCCTGCATTGCGGGGTAAAGTTATTTGTCTGAATCATTGTGACAGGTTGGTTTATGAGTGCGAATACCGAAGCTCAGGGGAGCGGGCGTGGCCTGGAAGCGATTAAATGGCTGGTAGTGGCTGTCCTGCTGGTAGTTGCGATTGTCGGCAACTATTACTACCGCGAATTTAATCTGCCCCTGCGAGCATTAGCTGTTGTTGTCCTGATCGCTGCAGCCGGTGGCGTGGCACTGCTGACCACGAAAGGCAAAGCAACAGTAACGTTTGCCCGTGAAGCTCGTACCGAAGTACGTAAAGTGATTTGGCCGACTCGTCAGGAAACGTTACATACCACGTTAATCGTTGCCGCGGTTACTGCCGTGATGTCACTGATTTTGTGGGGGCTGGATGGTATTCTGGTCCGTTTGGTCTCGTTTATCACTGGCCTGAGGTTCTAAGATGTCTGAAGCCCCAAAAAAACGTTGGTACGTCGTTCAGGCGTTTTCCGGTTTTGAAGGTCGCGTAGCTCAATCGTTGCGTGAGCACATCAAGCTCCATAACATGGAAGAACTGTTTGGTGAAGTCATGGTGCCAACCGAAGAGGTGGTTGAAATCCGTGGTGGCCAGCGTCGTAAAAGCGAACGTAAATTCTTCCCTGGTTATGTATTAGTGCAGATGGTGATGGAAGATGCCAGTTGGCATCTGGTTCGCAGTGTTCCTCGTGTTATGGGGTTCATCGGCGGCACGTCTGACCGTCCTGCGCCGATTAGCGATAAGGAAGTGGATGCGATTATGAATCGCCTTCAGCAAGTGGGTGATAAACCCCGTCCGAAAACGCTGTTTGAGCCTGGTGAAATGGTTCGTGTTAATGATGGTCCGTTTGCCGACTTTAACGGTGTGGTCGAAGAAGTGGATTACGAGAAGAGCCGCCTGAAAGTGTCGGTCTCTATCTTTGGCCGCGCGACCCCGGTAGAACTGGACTTCAGCCAAGTCGAAAAAGGCTGATTTATCGACCCTGGCTATTTTGATAGCTGCTTGCCTCTGGCGCGAAGTTAATCTATAATTTCGCGCCTTTTGTTTTTCAGGTGCCTGATGGCGCCTGAAACGTAATAAAACCACGGGGAGCCTTTTACGAGGCGCTATTACCCATTCGAGGAATGTTTAAATGGCCAAGAAAGTACAAGCCTATGTCAAGCTGCAGGTTGCGGCTGGTATGGCTAACCCGAGTCCACCGGTAGGTCCGGCTCTGGGTCAGCAAGGTGTAAACATCATGGAATTCTGTAAGGCGTTCAATGCTAAAACTGAAAGCATTGAAAAAGGTCTGCCGATTCCGGTTGTTATTACCGTTTACTCTGACCGTTCTTTCACCTTCGTTACCAAAACGCCTCCGGCAGCAGTTCTGCTGAAGAAAGCGGCTGGTATCAAGTCTGGTTCCGGCAAGCCGAACAAAGACAAAGTAGGTAAAGTAACGAGTGCTCAGGTTCGTGAAATCGCAGAAACCAAAGCTGCGGACATGACTGGTGCTGACGTAGACGCTATGGCGCGTTCTATCGCAGGTACCGCTCGTTCCATGGGCCTGGTAGTGGAGGATTAATAAATGGCTAAGCTGACCAAGCGCATGCGCGTGATCCGTGAAAAAGTTGATGCAACTAAACAGTATGACATCAACGAAGCCGTTGCTCTGCTCAAAGAGCTGGCCACTGCTAAGTTTGTTGAAAGTGTAGACGTTGCTGTTAACCTCGGCATCGACGCACGTAAATCTGACCAAAACGTTCGCGGTGCTACCGTTCTGCCTCACGGCACGGGTCGTTCTGTGCGCGTTGCTGTCTTCACCCAGGGTGCAAACGCTGAAGCGGCCAAAGCTGCAGGCGCTGAATTCGTGGGTATGGAAGATCTGGCCGATCAGATTAAGAAAGGTGAAATGGGCTTTGACGTTGTTATTGCTTCCCCGGATGCAATGCGCGTTGTTGGCCAGTTAGGTCAGGTTCTGGGTCCGCGTGGCCTGATGCCGAACCCGAAAGTGGGTACCGTAACGCCTAACGTTGCCGAAGCAGTTAAAAATGCTAAAGCTGGTCAGGTTCGTTACCGCAACGACAAAAACGGTATCATCCATACCACTATCGGTAAGGTTGATTTCGACTCTGACAAATTGAAAGAAAACCTGGAAGCTCTGCTGGTTGCGCTGAAAAAAGCCAAACCTTCTCAGGCGAAAGGCGTGTACATCAAGAAAGTCAGCCTGTCTACCACTATGGGTGCAGGCGTTGCGGTTGACCAGAGCGGTCTGAACGCAGTAGCGGTCTGATAGCTTTTGTTTCGCTTTACTCGGGCGTGGGATTTACCTATAATCTTACGCCCGTTGTTCCGTTAGCGGAATTAAAGAAGAATTTTCGGTTGGAGCCTGGCCTATCCAGGCCTCCGTCCAAGACCGCAGGTGTCTTGCAAAAGACTTAATCTTCCTGCGTAGACGGTGACAGAGCCTGAAGAACATTTTTTCTTTTATTATTTATAAAAAATAGTTAAAGAATAGTCTTTGCTGGATTCTGCTCACCGTGTTTCAACGCTTACCTCCGTTTTGGCGATAAGTGAAGTGAGTTCCGGAGGTTTCCTCCGGCTAAATCCAGGAGCAAAAGCTAATGGCATTAAATCTTCAAGACAAACAAGCGATTGTTGCTGAAGTCAGCGAAGTAGCCAAAGGTGCGCTGTCTGCGGTGGTTGCGGATTCCCGTGGCGTTACCGTAGATAAAATGACTGAACTGCGTAAAGCAGGTCGTGAAGCTGGCGTTTACATGCGTGTTGTTCGTAACACCCTGTTGCGTCGTGCTGTTGAAGGGACCTCTTTTGAGTGCCTGAAAGACACGTTTGTTGGTCCGACCCTGATTGCATACTCTTTAGAACACCCGGGCGCAGCTGCTCGTCTGTTCAAAGAATTCGCGAAAGCGAATGCAAAATTCGAGGTCAAAGCTGCAGCCTTTGAAGGTGAGCTGATCCCGGCGGCGCAAATTGACCGTCTGGCAACGCTGCCGACTTACGAAGAAGCACTGGCACGTCTGATGTCGACCATGAAAGAAGCCGCTGCAGGCAAACTGGTCCGCACTCTGGCAGCCGTACGCGATCAGAAAGAAGCGGCTTAATTGCTCTTTTTTCTCTACCGCACTTGCTAACGTATAAACTATTTCTGATTCTTAGGAACAATTGTTATGTCTATCACTAAAGATCAAATTCTGGAAGCAGTAGCAGCTATGTCTGTAATGGATGTTGTTGAACTGGTTTCCGCTATGGAAGAAAAATTCGGTGTTTCTGCTGCCGCTGCTGTAGCTGTTGCTGCTGGCCCGGCTGAAGCTGCTGAAGAAAAAACTGAGTTCGACGTTGTGCTGAAAGCTATCGGCGCTAACAAAGTTGCTGTAATCAAAGCCGTTCGTGGCGCAACGGGTCTGGGCCTGAAAGAAGCCAAAGATCTGGTTGAATCCGCTCCGGCAGCTCTGAAAGAAGGCATCAGCAAAGACGACGCTGAAGCTCTGAAGAAAGCACTGGAAGAAGCTGGCGCAGAAGTTGAAGTTAAATAAGCCAACCTTTCAGATTGCAGCCTGATTTATTAGGCTGATGGCTGGTGACTTTTTAGTCACCAGCCTTTTTGCGCTGTAGGGCATCAATGGGGTTTCACACTGTTTAGCCATTGATTTCCCCTAATATCTTTTTCTATTGACGACTTAATATACTGCTTCCCTGCGTGGGTTCCCTGCCTGAGCAAGAGCAATGAAATGGTTTAAGAGTAATAGAAAGATGTATTACGGAAAGTTCTTCATTTTCCGACCAACATAAATAGTGTTGCATGAACTGTCCTAGTTAGGACGGACAGAGTGGTTCGACTTGTCAGCTAGCTGAGGAACCCTATGGTTTACTCCTATACCGAGAAAAAACGCATTCGTAAGGATTTTGGTAAACGTCCACAGGTTTTGGACATACCTTATCTCCTTTCTATCCAGCTTGACTCGTTCCAGAAGTTTATCGAGCAAGATCCGGAAGGTCAGTACGGTTTGGAAGCTGCATTCCGTTCTGTTTTCCCCATACAAAGCTATAGCGGTAATTCAGAGCTGCAATACGTTAGCTATCGCCTGGGTGAGCCGGTATTTGACGTTAAGGAATGTCAGATCCGTGGCGTGACGTTTTCTGCGCCGCTGCGCGTAAAATTACGTCTGGTGATATACGAACGTGAAGCGCCTGAAGGCACCGTTAAAGACATCAAAGAACAAGAAGTTTACATGGGCGAAATTCCGCTCATGACCGATAACGGCACCTTTGTGATTAACGGGACTGAGCGTGTTATCGTTTCTCAGTTGCACCGTAGTCCGGGTGTATTCTTCGATAGCGACAAAGGTAAAACCCATTCTTCAGGTAAGGTGCTGTATAACGCACGTATTATTCCTTACCGTGGTTCCTGGCTCGATTTTGAGTTCGATCCGAAGGATAACCTGTTTGTCCGTATTGACCGTCGCCGCAAACTGCCTGCGACCATTATTCTGCGCGCGCTGGGTTACTCCACCGAACAGATTCTCGATCTTTTCTTCGATAAAATTGTCTACGAAATCAATGGCAATAAATTGCAGATGGATCTGGTGCCTGAGCGTCTGCGTGGTGAAACCGCTTCCTTTGATATCGAAGCAAACGGCAAGGTCTACATTGAAAAAGGCCGCCGTATCACCGCTCGTCATATCCGTCAGTTAGAGAAAGACGGCATTGAGCGTATTGAAGTTCCGATTGAATACATTGTTGGCAAAGTGCTTTCCAAAGATTATATCGATGAAAGTACTGGCGAACTGATCGGTGCAGCCAATATGGAGCTGTCTCTGGATCTGCTGGCGAAGCTGAGCCAATCCGGTCACAAACGCATTGAAACACTGTTCACCAATGATTTGGATCACGGTCCGTATATTTCTGAAACCTTGCGCGTCGATCCATCCAACGATCGTCTGAGCTCATTGGTTGAAATTTACCGCATGATGCGTCCTGGTGAACCGCCAACACGTGAAGCCGCGGAAACGCTGTTCGAGAACCTGTTCTTCTCCGAAGACCGCTATGATTTGTCTGCGGTCGGCCGGATGAAGTTCAACCGTTCTCTGCTGCGCGAAGAGATCGAAGGTTCGGGTATTCTGAGCAAAGAAGACATCATTGAAGTGATGAAAAAGCTCATTGGTATCCGTAACGGTAAAGGCGAAGTGGACGATATCGATCACCTCGGCAACCGTCGTATTCGTTCCGTTGGCGAAATGGCAGAAAACCAGTTCCGTGTCGGTCTGGTCCGTGTAGAACGTGCAGTGAAAGAGCGTCTTTCTCTGGGCGATCTCGACACGCTGATGCCGCAGGACATGATCAATGCCAAGCCGATTTCGGCCGCGGTCAAAGAGTTCTTTGGTTCAAGCCAGCTGTCGCAGTTTATGGATCAGAACAACCCGCTTTCCGAGATTACGCATAAACGTCGTATCTCTGCATTGGGCCCGGGTGGTTTGACCCGTGAGCGTGCCGGCTTTGAAGTTCGAGACGTACACCCGACTCACTATGGTCGCGTATGTCCTATCGAAACGCCGGAAGGTCCGAACATCGGTCTGATCAACTCCCTGTCTGTTTATGCACAAACCAACGAATACGGCTTCCTTGAAACCCCGTATCGTCGCGTGCGTGACAACGTGGTAACGGATGAGATCCATTACCTGTCAGCGATTGAAGAAGGCAATTTCGTTATTGCTCAGGCGAACACCAATCTTGATGAAGAAGGTCGTTTCATCGATGAACTGGTTACCTGCCGTAGCAAAGGCGAGTCCAGCCTGTTCAGCCGCGATCAGGTTGAATACATGGACGTATCCACTCAGCAGGTGGTATCCGTTGGTGCTTCACTGATTCCATTCCTGGAACACGATGACGCCAACCGTGCATTGATGGGTGCGAACATGCAACGTCAGGCCGTTCCTACTCTGCGTGCTGACAAGCCGCTGGTTGGTACCGGTATGGAACGTGCCGTTGCGGTTGACTCCGGTGTAACAGCCGTAGCAAAACGCGGTGGTACGGTACAGTACGTTGATGCTTCACGTATCGTGATTCGAGTGAATGACGATGAGATGTATCCGGGCGAAGCCGGGATCGACATCTATAACCTGACTAAATATACCCGCTCCAACCAGAACACCTGCATCAGCCAGATGCCGTGCGTGTCTCTGGGTGAACCGGTTGAGCGTGGCGATGTGCTGGCTGACGGTCCGTCCACCGATCTGGGTGAACTGGCGCTGGGTCAGAACATGCGCGTGGCGTTCATGCCGTGGAACGGCTACAACTTCGAAGACTCCATTCTCGTTTCCGAGCGTGTGGTTCAGGAAGATCGCTTCACCACCATTCACATCCAGGAACTGGCCTGTGTGTCTCGTGACACCAAATTGGGGCCTGAGGAAATTACCGCGGATATCCCGAACGTGGGTGAAGCGGCGCTTTCCAAGCTGGATGAGTCCGGTATCGTTTATATCGGTGCGGAAGTGACCGGTGGCGACATTCTGGTTGGTAAGGTAACCCCGAAAGGCGAAACCCAACTGACGCCGGAAGAGAAACTGCTGCGTGCGATCTTCGGTGAGAAGGCGTCTGATGTTAAAGACTCTTCTCTGCGCGTACCAAACGGTGTTTCCGGTACGGTTATCGATGTACAAGTCTTTACCCGCGACGGCGTGGAAAAAGACAAACGTGCGTTGGAAATCGAAGAAATGCAGCTCAAGCAGGCGAAGAAAGACCTGACTGAAGAACTGCAAATCCTGGAAGCCGGTTTGTTTGCCCGTATCCATGCCGTGCTGGTTTCTGGCGGCGTAGAAGCGGATAAGCTGGACAAATTACCGCGCGAGCGCTGGTTGGAACTGGGCCTGACTGATGAAGAGAAACAGAATCAGTTGGAACAGCTGGCGGAACAGTATGATGAGCTGAAGCACGAGTTTGAGAAAAAACTCGAAGCCAAGCGCCGTAAAATCACTCAGGGCGATGATCTGGCACCGGGCGTGCTGAAAATCGTTAAGGTTTATCTGGCCGTTAAACGTCAGATCCAACCGGGTGACAAGATGGCGGGTCGTCACGGGAACAAAGGTGTTATCTCCAAGATCAACCCGATCGAAGATATGCCTTACGATGAGAACGGCGTGCCGGTCGATATCGTACTGAACCCGCTGGGCGTACCTTCACGTATGAACATCGGTCAGATTCTGGAAACCCACCTGGGTATGGCTGCCAAAGGCATCGGCGACAAGATTAACGCCATGCTCAAGCAGCACGAAGAAGTGACCAAACTGCGCGAATTTATCCAGAAAGCTTACGATCTGGGTGACGATGTGCGTCAAAAAGTCGATCTGAGCACTTTCTCTGACGAAGAAGTTATGCGTCTGGCGGAAAACCTGAAGAAAGGTATGCCGATTGCCACGCCGGTATTCGACGGTGCAAAAGAGAAAGAAATCAAGGAACTGTTGCAGATGGGCGGTATCCCGACCTCCGGTCAGATTACCCTGTACGATGGACGTACCGGTGAGCAATTTGAACGTCAGGTTACTGTGGGCTACATGTACATGCTGAAGCTGAACCACCTGGTCGACGACAAAATGCACGCTCGTTCTACTGGTTCTTACAGCCTGGTTACTCAGCAGCCGCTGGGTGGTAAGGCTCAGTTCGGTGGCCAACGCTTCGGTGAGATGGAAGTGTGGGCGCTGGAAGCTTATGGTGCAGCTTATACCTTGCAGGAAATGTTGACCGTTAAGTCTGATGACGTGAACGGCCGTACCAAGATGTATAAGAACATCGTGGATGGCAATCATCAGATGGAACCGGGCATGCCGGAATCCTTCAACGTACTGTTGAAAGAGATCCGCTCGCTGGGTATCAACATCGAGCTGGAAGAAGAGTAATTCCAGCCCGCTGTATTGCTGGTATTCGTCATAGGGGCATCTAAATTTCGGTTTAGATGCCTAACAGGTCTAACTCCGACAGGAGCCAATCCGTGAAAGACTTATTAAAGTTTCTGAAAGCGCAAACTAAAACCGAAGAGTTTGATGCGATCAAAATTGCTCTGGCTTCGCCAGACATGATCCGTTCGTGGTCTTTTGGTGAAGTTAAAAAGCCAGAAACCATTAACTACCGTACGTTCAAACCTGAACGTGACGGCCTTTTCTGCGCCCGTATCTTTGGGCCGGTGAAAGACTATGAGTGCTTGTGCGGTAAGTATAAGCGCCTGAAACACCGCGGTGTCATTTGTGAGAAGTGCGGCGTTGAAGTGACCCAGACCAAAGTACGCCGTGAGCGTATGGGCCACATTGAACTGGCTTCTCCGACTGCGCATATTTGGTTCCTGAAATCGCTGCCGTCCCGTATCGGTTTGCTGCTGGACATGCCACTGCGTGATATCGAACGTGTACTGTACTTCGAATCTTATGTGGTGATTGAAGGCGGTATGACCAATCTGGAACGCCGTCAGATCCTGACTGAAGAACAGTATCTGGACGCGCTGGAAGAGTTTGGTGATGAGTTTGATGCCAAGATGGGCGCCGAAGCGATTCAGGCCCTGTTGAAAAACATGGATCTGGAGCAGGAGTGCGAACAGCTGCGCGAAGAGTTGAATGAAACCAACTCTGAAACCAAACGCAAAAAGCTGACCAAGCGTATCAAACTGCTGGAAGCGTTCGTTCAGTCTGGCAACAAGCCAGAGTGGATGATCCTGACCGTGCTGCCGGTGCTGCCGCCGGATCTGCGTCCGCTGGTCCCGCTGGACGGCGGTCGTTTCGCCACGTCGGATCTGAACGATCTGTATCGTCGCGTGATTAACCGTAACAACCGTCTGAAACGCCTGCTGGATCTGGCCGCGCCTGACATCATCGTGCGTAACGAAAAACGTATGTTGCAGGAAGCGGTGGATGCGCTGCTGGATAACGGCCGTCGCGGTCGTGCCATCACCGGTTCCAACAAGCGTCCGCTGAAATCGCTGGCTGACATGATCAAAGGTAAGCAGGGGCGTTTCCGTCAGAACCTGCTGGGTAAACGCGTCGACTACTCCGGCCGTTCCGTTATCACCGTTGGTCCGTACCTGCGTCTGCATCAGTGCGGTCTGCCGAAGAAAATGGCGCTGGAGCTGTTCAAACCGTTCATCTACGGCAAGCTGGAACTGCGTGGCCTTGCCACCACCATCAAAGCCGCCAAGAAAATGGTTGAACGCGAAGAAGCGGTCGTTTGGGATATCCTGGACGAAGTTATCCGCGAACACCCGGTACTGCTGAACCGTGCGCCGACGCTGCACCGTTTGGGTATCCAGGCGTTTGAACCGGTTCTGATCGAAGGTAAAGCCATCCAGCTGCATCCGCTGGTTTGTGCGGCCTATAATGCCGACTTCGACGGCGACCAGATGGCCGTTCACGTACCGTTGACGCTGGAAGCCCAGTTGGAAGCGCGTGCGCTGATGATGTCTACCAACAACATCCTGTCACCGGCGAACGGCGAACCTATCATCGTTCCTTCTCAGGACGTGGTATTGGGTCTGTATTACATGACTCGCGACTGTGTTAACGCCAAAGGCGAAGGCATGGTACTGACGGGTCCGAAAGAAGCTGAACGCGTTTACCGCGCCGGTCTGGCCTCTCTGCATGCGCGCGTTAAAGTGCGTATTACGGAAGAGATCAAAAACACCGAAGGCGAATCAACGCATCAGACGACGATTATCGATACGACAATCGGTCGCGCCATCCTGTGGATGATTGTGCCTAAAGGTCTGCCGTATTCCATCGTTAACCAGCCGCTGGGTAAAAAAGCGATCTCCAAAATGCTGAACACCTGTTACCGCATTTTGGGTCTGAAACCGACGGTTATCTTTGCTGACCAGATCATGTACACCGGTTTTGCTTACGCGGCGCGTTCTGGTGCCTCCGTAGGTATCGATGACATGGTTATCCCAGCGAAGAAAGCAGAGATTATCGAAGAAGCGGAAACCGAAGTTGCCGAGATTCAGGAGCAGTTCCAGTCCGGTCTGGTCACCGTTGGCGAACGCTATAACAAAGTTATCGATATCTGGGCTGCGGCGAATGAGCGTGTTGCCAAGGCGATGATGGAAAACCTGTCCGTTGAGGATGTGGTTAACCGTGATGGCGTGGTTGAGCAGCAGGTTTCTTTCAACAGCATCTTTATGATGGCCGACTCCGGTGCGCGTGGTTCTGCGGCACAGATTCGTCAGCTGGCGGGGATGCGTGGTCTGATGGCGAAGCCGGACGGCTCCATCATCGAAACGCCGATTACCGCTAACTTCCGTGAAGGTCTGAACGTACTCCAGTACTTCATCTCGACCCACGGTGCGCGTAAAGGTCTGGCGGATACCGCACTGAAAACCGCGAACTCCGGTTATCTGACCCGTCGTCTGGTTGACGTGGCGCAGGATCTGGTGGTGACCGAAGACGATTGTGGTACTCATGAAGGTATCATGATGACCCCGGTTATCGAGGGTGGCGATGTTAAAGAGCCGCTGCGTGAACGTGTACTGGGTCGTGTGGCGGCTGAAGACGTCCTCAAACCGGGTACGGCGGATATTCTGGTTCCACGTAACACGCTGTTGAACGAGCAGTGGTGTGATCTGTTGGAAGAGAATTCCGTTGACGCCGTTAAAGTACGTTCCGTCGTAAGCTGTGAAACTGACTTCGGCGTGTGTGCCAAGTGCTACGGTCGCGACCTGGCTCGTGGTCACCTGATTAACAAAGGTGAAGCCATCGGCGTTATCGCGGCCCAGTCTATCGGTGAGCCGGGTACACAGTTAACCATGCGTACCTTCCACATCGGTGGTGCGGCATCGCGTGCGGCGGCTGAGTCCAGCATTCAGGTGAAAAACAAAGGTAGCCTGAAACTGAACAACGCAAAATTCGTGGTTAACAGCAACGGTAAACTGGTTATTACGTCACGTAATACCGAACTGAAGCTGATCGACGAATTCGGCCGTACCAAAGAAAGCTACAAAGTGCCTTACGGCGCGGTAATGGCGAAGGGTGATGGTTCAGAAGTTAACGGTGGCGACACTGTTGCGAACTGGGATCCGCATACCATGCCTGTTATCACCGAAGTGAGCGGCAGTATCCGCTTCACCGATATGATCGACGGCCAGACCATTACTCGTCAGACCGATGAACTGACCGGTTTGTCTTCTATCGTGGTGCTGGATAGCGCAGAGCGTACCGGTAGCGGTAAAGACCTGCGTCCGGCGCTGAAAATCGTTGACGACAAAGGTGAAGATGTATTGATCCCAGGTACCGATATGCCTGCTCAATACTTCCTGCCCGGTAAGGCGATTGTGCAGCTGGAAGATGGCGTGAAGATCAGCGCGGGTGATACGTTGGCGCGTATTCCTCAGGAATCCGGCGGTACCAAGGATATTACCGGTGGTCTGCCGCGCGTTGCCGACCTGTTCGAAGCGCGTCGTCCGAAAGAGCCGGCAATTCTGGCCGAGATCAGCGGTATCATTTCCTTCGGTAAAGAAACCAAAGGCAAACGCCGTCTGGTAATTTCTCCGCTGGATGGTAGCGATGCTTACGAAGAGATGATTCCGAAATGGCGTCAGCTCAACGTATTTGAAGGCGAACGTGTCGAACGTGGCGACGTGGTTTCCGATGGTCCGGAATCTCCGCACGATATCCTCCGTCTGCGTGGCGTACATGCGGTAACGCGTTACATCACCAACGAAGTTCAGGAAGTTTACCGTTTGCAGGGCGTTAAGATTAACGATAAACACATTGAAGTTATCGTTCGTCAGATGTTGCGTAAAGGCACCATCGTTAACGCCGGCAGCACGGAGTTCCTGGAAGGCGAGCAGGCGGAAGTGTCCCGCGTCAAGATTGCCAACCGTCAGTTGGAAGCGGATGGCAAGATCCCGGCAACTTACAGCCGCGATCTGCTGGGTATCACCAAAGCGTCTCTGGCGACCGAGTCCTTCATTTCCGCGGCTTCGTTCCAGGAAACCACGCGCGTTCTTACTGAAGCGGCCGTTGCCGGTAAACGTGATGAACTGCGTGGCCTGAAAGAAAACGTGATCGTGGGCCGTCTGATTCCGGCTGGTACCGGTTATGCGTATCACCAGGATCGTATGCGTCGCCGTCAGGCGGGTGAAGCGCCAGTCGTGCCTCAGGTGAGCGCAGATGAAGCGTCTGCCAACCTGGCTGAACTGTTGAACGCCGGTTTCGGTAACAGTGACGACGAATAAGTCATGCATTCCCGATGTTTGATTAACCGATTATCAGATGGTTAATCAATTAAAGCCCCGGCTGTTAAGGTCGGGGCTTTTTTTTACGGTAGACCATCATTGGCCGCCACCTAAGAGCCGTTGCTCCGCAACGTTAAAAATTTCATCCTGAAATTTTTTATGGCTTGCCATCCCTGGCCGCCACCCTAAGGGCCGTTGCTCCGCAACGTTAAAAATTTCATCCTGAAATTTTTTGTTGTACAGTAGTGTAAAGTAAAAAGAACGAGATAGACATGAACACCTCAACAACGTCAGTACTTACACAGAATGACAACGCGTTATCAATCAATAATGATGTCTCTGTAAACGGCGATTCCATATCACAGATCCAGTCAACAAGCCATTCTCAAAGCCGGGCACGTCGTGCTGCCTGGGGGAGTTTTATTGGCGCGGTCGTTGATTGGTATGATTTTTTACTGTACGGAATAGTTGCCGCTCTTGTATTTAATACGGAATTTTTCCCACTAATCAGCCCGACGATGGGCACGTTGGCGGCCTTTGGCACGTTCGGCGTTGGTTTCCTGTTCCGCCCGTTGGGGGGAATGGTGTTTGGCCACTTTGGCGACAAACTGGGCCGCAAACGCATGCTGTTGATTACTGTCTGGATGATGGGGATCTCTACGGCATTGATTGGTCTGCTACCGTCTTTTGATTCGATTGGCTGGTGGGCGCCTGTATTACTGGTGGCGCTGCGTGCCATTCAGGGATTCGCGGTGGGTGGCGAGTGGGGCGGTGCGGCTTTGCTGGCCGTTGAGAACGCGCCGAAAAAGAAAAAAGCATTTTACAGCAGTGGCGTACAGGTTGGTTATGGCGTGGGGCTGTTGTTGGCGACAGGATCCATTTCGCTGGTCAGTCACCATACGACAAATGCGGAGTTTATGAACTGGGGCTGGCGCCTGCCGTTTTTATTCAGCGTGGTGCTGGTTGCGGTAGCATGGTGGATCCGTGCCGGGATGGACGAATCTCAGGAGTTCGAGGCTAACAAGAAATTGCAGGAAAGAACCGATAAAATCCGTTCGTTCCCAATTATTGAGGCACTGCGCCAGCACCCCAAGGCATTTTTGCTGATTATTGCTTTGCGGCTGGGGGAGCTATTGACGATGTATATCGTCACGGCGTTTGCGCTCAATTACTCTACCGCCAATTTGGGAATGTCGCGGGAGTTATTCCTCAATATTGGTTTATTGGTCGGGGGTATCAGCTGTTTAACCATTCCCTGTTTCGCCCGCCTTGCCGATAGCTTCGGGCGGCGCAGGATCTATGTTACCGGCGCCATAATTGGCGCGCTTAGCGCATGGCCTTTCTTTATGGCACTGGAGGCGCATGCCAGCCTGTGGATCCTGTTTTTCGCGATTATGCTCGCCAACGTTGCCCACGATATGATCGTCAGTGTGCAGCAGCCGATGTTTACTGAACTGTTTGGTACGGCGTACCGTTATAGCGGCGCCGGGGTCGGTTATCAGGTGGCAAGCGTTGTCGGCGGGGGCTTTACACCGTTTATCGCGGTATTGCTGGTGGAGTTCATGGATGGTTCCTGGCATGCTGTCGCCGCCTATCTGGCTATAGGTTGCCTGCTGTCGGCGATTGTTGGATCACATATGAAGCCACGGGCGGCGGATTGACTGTACTTCATTAGCGCGAGCCGATACGAGACGCGTTGTCCCGTATCGACCCGCTACTCATCTATTCATCTACTACAAACGATCGATGTCGTTACGCGTCAGTCCAATATCCTCCAGCCTGTCATTGCTCATGTTTCGCAGAATCTTCCGTGTTTGATTCCTGAGTCGCCATGCTTTCCATCGGCGGTATAGCAAAATAAGCATGCGCCAGACTGGTGATTGGCTGAACGACTTTTGCGCTTGGTTCTCGTGAAATTTCATACTTTCCCCCTTTGCCTGATGCCTGAGCGTTATAATGCGGGGGATGTCATATTCAATACAGATGCAAAAAATACCTTTTTTTAACATACAGATTGTGTGATATTGCATCTGAATGGTGATTTTCTCTCTCATCTGTACTGGTTATTAATATTTATGATCGTGGGGAATGATACTGATGACGCGCTATCAACATCTTGCCGCGCTGCTGGAGCAGCGAATCGAACAGGGTTTATACCGCAGCGGTGAGCGTCTGCCGTCCGTTCGTGCATTGAGTTCGGAGCATGGCGTGAGTATCAGCACGGTACAACAGGCTTACAATCTGCTGGAAACGCGTCGGCTTATTATGCCGCAGCCCCGTTCGGGTTATTTCGTTGCGCCGCGCAAGGCCGCGCCGCCGATCCCCGCATTGACTCGTCCGGTTCAGCGCCCAGTTGAAATCACCCAGTGGGAATCAGTGCTGGAACTGTTTAATTCCTGCCTGGATAACAGCGCGTTCAACTTTGGCGGTGGCACGCCGGATGTCAATCAGTCGTCGGTCAAGCCCTTGTGGAAGCTCATGAGCCGCTTTTGTCAGCGTCAGGATGAGCGCGTGCTGAACTACGGCAATATGTATGGTGCCAGTGAGTTACGCGAACAGGTTGCGCGTCTGGCGCTGGATAGCGGCTGCCAACTGACCGGGGATGATATCGTTATTACGACGGGCTGTCAGGAAGCGCTGTTTGTCGCGGTGCGAGCGATTTGCGAATCGGGTGATATCGTTGCCGTTGAGTCGCCGACGTTTCCCGGCACGTTACAATTGCTGCGTGGGTTGGGGATCAAAGTGATAGAGATCCCAACCTGCCCGATCTCCGGGATCAGTCTGGATGCGCTTAAGCTGGCGCTGGAGCAGTGGCCGATCAAGGCGGTGCTGCTGGTGCCGACCTGCAATAATCCGCTGGGGTTCTGCATGCCCGATAAGTATAAACAGTCGTTGGTCATGCTGGCGCAGCAGTTTGATCTGGCGATTATTGAGGATGATGCCTATGGTGAGCTGGTCTACGACTATCCACGTCCCAGAACCGTCAAGTCATTCGATGACGATGGTCGGGTACTGCTGTGCAGCTCTTTTTCTAAAACGATTGCGCCGGGTCTGCGCGTGGGCTGGGTAGCTCCGGGACGTTATCTGGAACGGGTGCTGCACATGAAGTACATCAGCACCGGTTATACCGTCACTCACACGCAACTGGCTGTCGCCGAGTTTATCGCCCAGGGACACTATCAGCCCCATCTGCGGCGAATGCGCATGCAGTATAAAGCGAATCTGGATGTGTTTACCTGTCATGTGCGCGAGTATTTCCCCTGCGGGATCTGCGTCAGTCGTCCGCAGGGTGGCTTTCTGATGTGGATTGAACTGCCGGAACATTTTGATTCTCTACGCCTTAACCGTGAGGTGAAGAAGGCGGGGATTCAGATTGCGGCGGGATCGTTGTTTTCCGCCGCCGGTAAATATCGTAACTGCATACGGCTCAATTACGCCTTGCCGTTCACGCAGGAAACGGCGCAGGGGCTGCGCCTAGTTGGCGAGGCCGTGGCGAAAATGTTCAATGAGCATGGGGCTGACGATTGCTGTGTGGAAAGTCCGGTTGGGCCGGGGCAAAACCAAGTGTCCTGAAACCGGATATAGCGTTCATCCCCAAGTCACTACAGACAGGGAAGAGCCGATACAGGTAAGGATAAAACCTGTATCGGCTGTGTGATATGCAGAGCCGATGAGTGGCAAACGCCTCTGGCTGGCAAATCCTGAACAATGACGGGACGTTGCCAGCGATGGATAATGTATGCTCCGCCGCGTCAATTGACGATAAGCAATGCGCCATACCGCGAGGCGCTATCCTGAAAGATGCTTTCGTTGCCGCATCTTCACGCTTTATTGCGATCTTCTTCCCAAATAGCCATCCCAATCTTTCCAGACGGGCTGTAGCCCTGCCCGGATAATCGCTTGCGCCACTTCTTCCGGACGGCGACCGTCGTGCGGTGAAAACTGCTCCAGCTCGGGGTGATGGTCTGCGTAGCCTCCCGGCTGGGTTTTGGAGAACGCGCTGACGTTGTTGATCGCGATAGGGATAGCGTGATCGCGAAAAAAAGGCGATTCACGGGTAGAGAGAGACAGTTCGATATCTGGCGACAACAGCCTGAAAGCACAAATTACCTGCATTAGCTGTGCTTCATCCATCAGTGATGCGGGTTCGATACCACCGGCACAGGGACGTAAACGTGGGAACGAGATGGAATAGCGGCTCTGCCAGTAAGTCTGTTGCAGGTGCAGCAGGTGCTCCGCTACCATGTAGCAATCCGTTCGCCAGCTATCGGAGAGGCCAATCAGCGCGCCCAGCCCGATCTTATCGATCCCCGCCCGCCCGAGGCGATCCGGGGTAGCGAGCCGCCAGTGAAAATCCTGTTTTTGTCCCCTCAGGTGATGTAACTGGTAGGTCGCCGGGTGATAGGTTTCCTGATAGACCATGACGCCATCCAGTCCCAACGTTTTCAGTTCGGCATATTCTTCCTGTGACAGCGGCTGGACTTCAATCATCAGTGAGCTGAAGTGTGGACGAATAAGTGGGAAAACGCGGCGAAAATAATCCATTCCTACTTTACGCTGGTGTTCTCCGGTGACCAGCAACAGATGATCGAACCCCATTTCCTTGATGGCTGCGCACTCACGCAGGATCTCCGCCTCGTCCAGCGTTTTCCGCTTGATATGATTACTCATTGAAAAACCGCAGTAAGTACAATCGTTTGAACACAGATTGGAAAGGTAAAGCGGTACATAAAAACTGACCGTATTACCGAACCGTTGGCGGGTCAACTGCTGTGCGCGTTGCGCCAGCGGTTCCAGATAACGGCTGGCGGCTGGGGAAAGCAGCGCCATGAAATCTTCACGCGTTAGCCGTTGCGCACCCAGCGCACGTTCAACGTCACGTGAGGTTTTGCCGTTGATTCGCAGCGTAAGATCGTCCCAGTCGAGCTGTTCCCAGATGTGCTGAAAATCGCTTCCCATCATCCCACCTCTTCAGTTTGCTGGCGCAGAAATCCGGTTAACGGGCTGGTGGCGCTGGCGATAAACTGTTTACTGCCCAGCCCGGCCTGATTGGCCAACTCCCCGGTTTCCACCGCCATTCTGAACGCTTTTGCCATGCTGACCGGATCGCGTGCTACCGCGATGGCGGTATTGACCAATACCGCATCCGCCCCCATTTCAAGCGCTTCGGTGGCATGACTGGGAGCGCCTATGCCAGCGTCAACCACAACCGGTACCCGTGCTTGTTCAATGATGATGCGGAGAAAATCGCGGGTTTGCAGTCCCTGGTTGGAGCCAATTGGCGCACCCAGCGGCATCACGGCGGCACATCCTACTTCTTCCAGCCGTTTACAAAGTACCGGGTCGGCGCCGCAGTAGGGCAATACAACAAACCCCTCTTTGACCAGCTGTTCGGCGGCTTTCAGGGTTTCAATCGGGTCGGGGAGTAAGTATTTCATATCCGGGTGGATTTCCAGCTTCACCCAGTGTGTCCCCAAAGCCTCGCGCGCCAGTCGGGCCGCAAAGATCGCCTCATCAGCCGTTTTGGCGCCTGAGGTGTTCGGCAATAGTTTGATGCCGAGTTGCCGCAGCGGCGTGAGAATGCCGTCGTTTCCGCTTTTTAAATCAACGCGCTTCATGGCCATGGTCACCAGCTGTGAGCCTGACGCTTGTAACGCGGCCAGCATGATATCGGGTGTAGCAAATTTTCCGGTGCCGGTGAGCAGCCGGGATGTAAATGTGGTATCGGCAATGTGCAGCATGTCATCCTCCCGCGATTGCCTGAAAAAGCAAAATATCATCACCGTCCTGAACCTGATGCTGAGACCAGGTGTCGCGCGGGATAATGGTTTGGTTGATCGCCAAGGCGATGCCGGGTTGCTGCCGGTTGAGCCTGGTCAGCAGGGCATCGATGGTAATAGCCTTATCGAGCTCGAGCGTCTCGTCATTGAGCGTGATTTTCATGTTGCCGCTCCGCATATCGGGCAGTGCCTGGCCCGCGTCAGCTGGAGGGTATTCCAGCTCTGCTGTTTGCCATCAAACAGACGAAGTTTACCGTTCAGCGCGGAGGGCAATCCTGCCAATAGTTTGATGGCTTCCAGCGCCTGGAGCGTGCCGATGACGCCGACGACCGGACCAAGAACACCGGCAGTACGGCAGTTGCGTTGTGGTTCGGTGGCATCGGGATACAGACAGGCATAACAACCATGTTGATAGGGCGGCGTCAGAACCAGTAGCTGTCCGCTGAAGCCGACAGCGCTGCCGCTGATTAATGGTTTGTTTGCTTTAATGCAGGCGGCGTTAATGGCGTGACGCGTTTCCATATTGTCGCTGCAATCCAGAACCAGATCGGCTTTACTGACCGCCTTGTACAAGGCGGCATCTGCCAACCTTTCGGTTAGCGCGATGTATTCCGTCTGAGGATTCAATGCCTGCAACTGCTGCTGTGCCAGCATGGCTTTGGGCTTATCGGTATCGCGGGTGCGATAGAGAATCTGCCGTTGCAGATTACTGATATGCAGCGTGTCGCCGTCAGCCAGCAACAGCGTGCCGATGCCAGCAGCAGCCAGATACAGAGATGCCGGCGCGCCTAATCCACCCAATCCGACCAGCAATACGCTGCTGGATCTGATTTTTTCCTGCCCTTCGGGACCAATATCTTCCAGCAGCAATTGGCGGCTGTAGCGCAGGAACTCCCGATCGCTCAGGCTGCCGCGTTTGGTCTTATGATTATCAGACATCTCCCACCTCCCGCCCTTCGATCATGTTGAGCAGTGTGGCGGTAGCCTGACGCCAGTCCGGGGCCTGAGTGATCGCACTGACAACAGCAATACTGCCGACGCCTGTTGCTAATACCGCGGGGACTTTATCGATGCTGATGCCCCCAATGGCGACGGTTGGGAATCGACCTTGCAGGTCAGCAATGTGTCTGGCCAGTTCAATAACCCCCTGTGGTGAAGAGGGCATGGCTTTCGTTTGCGTAGGGAAAATGTGTCCCAGCGCAATGTAAGATGGATTCACGGCAATCGCGCGGGCCAGTTCGTCGTCGTCATGAGTGGAGAGGCCGAGGCGTAGTCCCGCCTGTTTGACGGCGGTCAGATCGGCCGTGTCCAGATCTTCCTGCCCCAGATGAACGCCATAGGCCTGATGCTTGATCGCCAGTTGCCAGTAATCATTGATAAACAGCCGCGCCCGATAATGTCGGCCTAATGCGATCGCCTGAACGATATCGTCTTCAACCTGCTCATCGGGCAGGTCTTTAATCCGTAGTTGAATTGTTTTTACGCCGACGCTAAGTAAACGTTCAATCCATTCCACGCTGTCCACCACCGGGTAAAGACCCAACTGTTGCGCAGTCGGCGGAAACGGGGCCGCGGCTTGTGGTGAGGTAATACGTTCCGAAGTCATTTGCCGCCCTCCGTTTGCAGACTGGCGGCACTGTGGTATAGCTCACTGCCGCGGGAACGGAATTCCTGAGACATCTGCGCCATGCCGATTTCAATGGGTTTGGCCTTGGCCTCCTGTTTCGCGGCATAGTCACGCACTTCCTGTGAAATTTTCATGGAGCAGAACTTGGGCCCGCACATGGAACAGAAATGGGCGACTTTACCGGACTCCTGCGGCAGGGTTTCATCGTGATAGGCGCGAGCGGTTTCGGGATCCAGCGCCAGATTGAACTGATCTTCCCAGCGGAATTCGAAACGCGCTTTTGACATGGCGTTGTCGCGGATCTGCGCCCCCGGATGCCCTTTGGCAAGATCGGCGGCATGAGCTGCGATCTTGTAGGTAATCAGTCCTTGTTTAACATCTTCCTTGTTGGGTAAACCGAGGTGCTCTTTCGGGGTGACGTAACACAACATGGCGCAGCCAAACCAGCCGATCATCGCCGCGCCGATACCGGACGTAAAATGATCGTAACCCGGTGCGATATCGGTGGTCAGTGGACCGAGCGTATAGAACGGCGCTTCGTGGCAGTGCTCCAGTTCCTCAGTCATGTTGCGGCGGATCATCTGCATCGGCACATGGCCGGGACCTTCGATCATCACCTGTACATCATATTCCCAGGCGATCTTGGTCAGTTCTCCCAGCGTGTGTAGTTCGGCGAACTGCGCTTCATCGTTGGCATCCTGAATGGAACCGGGACGCAATCCGTCTCCCAGCGACAGCGCGACGTCATAGGCGGCGCAGATTTCGCAGATTTCACGGAAGTGTTCATACAGGAAACTTTCTTTATGGTGCGACAGACACCATTTGGCCATGATGGAGCCACCGCGGGACACGATGCCGGTCAGGCGTTTGGCGGTCATGGGGACATAGCGCAGCAGCACGCCGGCATGAATGGTGAAGTAATCGACGCCCTGTTCCGCCTGTTCCAGCAGCGTATCGCGGAACATGTCCCAGTTCAGGTTTTCCGCTACGCCGTTTACTTTCTCCAGCGCCTGATAGATCGGCACGGTCCCGATGGGCACCGGGCTGTTGCGCAGGATCCATTCGCGGGTTTCGTGAATATACCGGCCGGTGGAAAGATCCATCACGGTATCCGCGCCCCAGCGGGTTGACCAGACCAGTTTTTCAACTTCTTCCTCAATGGAGGAGGTGACCGCTGAATTGCCAATATTGGCATTAACCTTCACCAGAAAGTTACGGCCAATAATCATCGGTTCCGATTCAGGGTGGTTAATATTAGCGGGAATGATGGCCCGTCCGGCGGCGACTTCCTGCCGGACAAATTCCGGTGTGATGTTCTCGGGTAAATGCGCGCCAAAGCTTTGTCCCGGATGCTGGTGACGCAGTACATCGCCATGAATCCGTTCGCGGCCCATATTTTCACGGATCGCGATAAATTCCATTTCCGGCGTAATGATACCCTGACGAGCGTAATGCAACTGGGTGACGCACTTTCCGGCTTTGGCGCGCCGAGGGCGCGGCAAATGCTCGAAGCGAAGGTGATCCAGACCGGCATCCGCAAGGCGCTGCTGGGTAAAATCAGAACTGACGCCAGATAGCGCTTCAGTATCGTGACGTTCGGCGATCCAGCCTGCTCTGATTTTTTCCAGCCCAACCCGGACATCAGGGCGTGACGTTGGGTCTCCGTAAGGGCCGGCCGTATCATAAACCGGGATAGGCTCGTTCGGTTCATATTGCGGTGTATCCTTGCTGCCACCGACTAATGTCGGACTCAGTTGGATTTCACGCATCGGCACGCGGATATCTTCGCGTGAGCCGGTCAGGTAAATACGCAGCGAATTGGGAAACGCCATGCCCTGCAACGTATCAATGAATTGTTGCGCGGCGGCACGTTGCTCACGACGGCCAGGTTTGGATGGTTTTAATAATGGTTCTGTAGACATAGCAAGTTCCTGTAAGACGTAAAGGGAAAATTGCTTGTCTGGAGACGGAGGGAGTAATAATGGGTATCAAGTTGCATAGAGGGGCGTGTGTAAAAACGCTGTCTATGACTCAATGAGACGAATTACTCTTGTTCCCTTCGCAGGTATTAACCCGATCAGGTTCCGCGGATCCCGAATTAACGGTCTCAGCCTGTTCGCTTGAATCGCCTCCCAAATGGAAGAAACCAACACGTCCTAGGCACTCCGACAAGATTAGCCCGTTCATTAAACGGGCTGATTAAAACGCTGACACTTTATGATGATGACGCGGTCATGTCAAAGAGCGTCGAGCGTATCAGCGGGAAGCATCACGTCTTTAATGAATCGTCGTCGATGCTATCGCCAATAAAAATAAGGCTAATTATCGAAAATCAGCCGGATCATGGCGTCTTCCTGCGTAAAACGTTCAGCTAAAGCCTCACCAACGCTGGAAAGCGCCTGCTGAAATTCGAGGCAGTTATCATGATCAATCGCAGCCGCCAAATGGCTGTCGTAAAATTCCATAATATGCTGAGTGTTGTTTTGTAACGCGAGCTCAAGCTGCGCCGAACGGGCCAGTTTTTGTTCGCTGAGGGTTGCGGCTTCATGCAACATCTTTTCATAGACATGAAAATGGCCGGCCGAAAGATAATCCACCAGATTATGACAAAAATTATCCAGTGCATCTTCATCCAGACGCGAGAGTGTGTCTTTATTGGGCTTGATGCCAACCAGATGATAGTACGCGACCAGAAGCTGCTTGCGTGCTTGTAGCCACTGGTCGATTAACGCATTATTGCCACCAACATAGTCAGTCAGGCTTTGTAACTGGTTTAGCATTGTTGGACTCCGTGAACGGTAAGAAATAACTGAAATGTTAGTTATAAAACTTATGTCATCACTCAGAATGTAAAATGCCAGTGAAGTGAGAGTGGAGCAATAAAAAGATATGGAACAGACGCTAAAAGGTGATGAGATTGGCTGGTGGATTGTCAGTGACGCAGGACAGATCTGGCTTCCTCAGGGAGAACTGCCGCAGGGAACGGCATCGTCCTGGTCATTGCAGGGCGCGACCGGACGTAGAATCGGTGAATGGCAAGGTCTGCCCGTATGGTTGGTTTGCCAGAGCAAAAATCAAGCGATGACATCCGTCCGCCAACTCATCGATCGGGAGGTGGGATTATTCCAACTGGCGGGGCGCGGTGTACAACTGGCCGAGTTTTATCGTTCCCATCGCTTTTGCGGTTACTGCGGTCATGAAATGGTGCTGAGTAAAACCGAACTGGCGTGCCTGTGTCACCATTGCAGGGAACGTTATTATCCACAGATCGCGCCCTGTATCATTGTGGCGATCCGTCGTGGTGATGAAATTCTGCTGGCGCAACACCATCGCCATCGCGGCAATATGTACACGGTACTGGCTGGTTTTGTCGAAGTGGGCGAAACGCTGGAGCAGACGGTGGCGCGTGAGGTGATGGAAGAGAGCCAGATTCAGATTAAGAACCTGCGCTATATCAGCTCTCAACCCTGGCCTTTTCCCCATTCTCTGATGATGGCGTTCATGGCTGATTATGCGGGGGGTGACATTAAGCACGACCCGAAAGAGCTACGTGACGCCGCCTGGTTCCGATATGATCGGTTACCGCTTTTACCTCCGCCAGGAACGGTGGCCCGTCGTCTTATCGAGGATACGGTCGTGTTGTGCCGCGCCTGGGATGAGAACAGTGGCGAACATGCTACCATTCACCCAGATAATGATAAGTGACTACGTTAAGCATCATAATGCCTAAAGGAAAATGACATGACTGATCTGAAAAACGATCGCTATTTGCGGGCGTTGCTGCGCCAGCCTGTTGACGTGACGCCAGTTTGGATGATGCGTCAGGCGGGGCGATATCTGCCGGAGTACAAAGCAACGCGCGCGCAGGCCGGCGATTTTATGTCGCTGTGTAAAAATGCGGAGCTGGCCTGCGAAGTCACGTTACAACCCCTGCGGCGTTATCCCCTTGATGCGGCCATTTTGTTTTCAGACATTCTGACTATTCCGGATGCCATGGGCCTTGGCCTCTATTTTGAAGCGGGAGAGGGTCCTCGCTTTCAGTCCCCTATCGTCAGCCATGCCGATGTCGTCAAATTACCGATCCCCGATCCGGAACAGGAACTGGGCTATGTGATGAATGCGGTACGCACTATTCGCAGCAACCTTGCGGGAGCGGTGCCGCTGATAGGTTTTTCTGGCAGTCCCTGGACGCTGGCGACCTATATGGTTGAAGGCGGCAGCAGCAAGGCCTTTACCATCATTAAAAAAATGATGTTTGCGGAACCGCAAACGCTGCATTTGTTGCTGGACAAGCTGGCCGACAGCGTCATTCTTTATCTGAATGCCCAAATCCAGGCGGGCGCGCAAGCGGTGATGGTTTTTGATACCTGGGGCGGCGTGTTGAGCGGTCGTGATTATCGGGAATTCTCCCTCCACTACATGCACAAGATCATCGATGGATTACAGCGTGAAAACGAAGGTCGTCGCGTGCCTGTCACCCTGTTTACCAAAGGAGGCGGGCAATGGCTGGAAGCTATCGCGGAAACCGGCTGTGACGCCATTGGGTTGGATTGGACGAGCGACATTGCCGATGCCCGGCGTCGGGTAGGCGATAAGATCGCGATACAGGGCAATATGGACCCGTCCGTACTGTATGCGCCGCCAGCCAGAATCGAGCAGGAAGTGGCATCCGTTCTTGCGGGGTTTGGTCACGGTAGCGGGCATGTATTCAATCTGGGACACGGTATTCATCAGGATGTACCGCCAGAGCATGCCGGCGCCTTTGTTGACGCGGTACACGCGTTATCCCGCGCTTACCATCAGTAAATCAAAGGAAATAAGGTGATTGATACTCAGCAGCTAAAGGCTGAACAGTTGGCTCGCGCCTCAGAGGTGATTCGTCATGACGATTTGCCGTTTGAGCAGCCTGCGTTTATCGCGGGGGCGGATGTCGGGTTTGAGCAGGAAGGTACAGTGACCCGAGCGGCTATTGCGATTATGCGATATCCCTCTCTGGAGCTGGTGGAGTACAAAATCGCGCGTATCGGTACGACGATGCCGTATATTCCCGGCTTTCTCTCTTTTCGCGAGTGTCCGGGATTGTTGGCTGTCTGGGATAAGTTGGAACAGAAACCGGATTTGATTTTTGTCGATGGACACGGGATTTCCCATCCGCGTCGGCTGGGCGTCGCCAGCCATTTCGGATTGTTGGTTAACGTTCCAACGATTGGCGTGGCCAAAAGCCGGCTGTGCGGGCATTTTGACCCTTTGCCGGATAATATCGGCAGTCAGCAGCCGCTGTTGGATAAAGGCGAACAGATTGGCTGGGTATGGCGCAGCAAAGCGCGTTGCAATCCGTTATTTGTGGCGACGGGGCATCGGGTTGGCACGGACAGTGCGCTGCAATGGGTCAAACGTTGCATGCGAGGTTATCGCTTACCTGAACCGACGCGCTGGGCGGATGCGGTGGCCTCTAATCGTCCCGCGTTTCAGCGCTGGCAACAACACAATCTGCGATAGAAATTTTAGGAATTCAGGAATAGGGCGTAGCGGTAATTTCAGGTACACTGCCGCCCATAGCCGTTAATGAGCATAAAAATGTTACGTAACCCCATTCATTTGCGTTTGGAAAAGTTGGGAAGCTGGCAGCATGTCACGTTTATGGCATGCCTTTGCGAGCGTATGTACCCTAATTATCACGAGTTCTGCCGTCAGACAGCATTCGGTGATGCGATGATTTACCGCCGTATTCTCGATCTCGTTTGGGAAACGTTGGTAGTAAAAGATGCAAAGATTAATTTTGATAGCCAGTTGGAAAAGCTGGAAGAAGCGATTCCGGCATCCGATGACTTTACTATTTATGGCGTTTACCCGGCCATTGACGCCTGTATTGCGCTGGGTGAACTGATCCATTCCCGTTTAAGCGGTGAGACGCTGGAGCATGCGGTTGCTATCAGTGAAGCGTCAATCCGTACCGTTGCCATGCTTGAAATGACGCAGGCGGGCAAAGAGATGACGGATGAAGAACTGAATGGATTGCCAGCCATTGAAGATGAATGGGATATTCAGTGGGAAATTTTCCGCCTGTTGGCTGCCTGCGAAGAACGTGATATCGAGTTGATTAAAGGGCTTCGTTCCGATCTGCGTGAGGCGGGAAGCAGTAATATTGGGATAAATTTACACCAATAACGCAATAAAACGTGATTTAAGGCCTGAAATGGCGTGTCTTAAGGCTTCACATCCGCACCCTGTCTGGTCTACATTTGGGGGGCGTAAAAAAAGTGGCTGTCGGTGCGTGTATGCAGGAGAGTGCTATTATTGCATATCCGTCGCACTCGATGCTTAGCAAGCGATAAACACACTGTAAGGATAACTTATGAATAAGACTCAACTGATTGATGTAATTGCAGACAAAGCTGATTTGTCAAAAGCACAAGCGAAAGTGGCATTGGAATCAACTCTGGCAGCAATTACCGAGTCTCTGAAAGAAGGTGATGCAGTACAATTAGTTGGTTTTGGTACATTTAAAGTCAACCATCGTAATGAGCGCACTGGCCGCAACCCGCAAACTGGTAAAGAAATCAAAATTGCTGCTGCCAACGTGCCAGCATTTGTTGCAGGCAAGGCTCTGAAAGACGCTGTTAAGTAAGATCATGTCGGTTAAGAGTTTAAGCAGAGGGGCGGTTGCGCCCCTTTTGCTTTTGTTACGCCCGCTGTGGTTTGGCGCGATAATCATCGTGACCATTGCCTGCAGCAGTCACACCACTCCACCTTCGACGTTTGCCAGTGGCTATATCGCCGATCGCGGCGTTGTGCGTCTGTGGCGTAAAGATGACTCTCAACATGGCACGACTTCCCTGATGACGGTCTATCGTCCGCTTCAGGAAGAAGATACCGTTATTACGCGTTATTCGTACCAGCAGGACAAGGTACGGGAAATCCAGAAAACCCGTCTGGGAACGCAGAAAGATGAAGTACGTATACGGTTTACGGAAGAGGGAACCGTGAGTTTTATGCAGCGTCAATTGGCAGAGCGGCGTGAACTGATCTCTGATGATGAGATTGCGTTGTATCAGTTTGATGCAAAACGAATACTGGAACTCAGTGATGTCCTGCGGGCAGGTAAGGTTCTTCTGAAACAGGGTAAATGGCAAGATGGGCAAGTCATTACCTGTGATGGAAAAAGCGTCCGCCCCAGTTTTGACAGATCTTCACGTGAATGGATCGCCCAGCGAAATCAACACGCGCATGGCGTGCTGAATATTGCCTGGCTGGAAGGCCCGGAAGGTGTTCAACTGCTGCTGATGGCGGAAGATAACTTTTGCCAGTGGGAATCGGCAATAGAAAAGTCATAACGTATAGCCAATCGGCTACTGATGGATTTTATGTCTGTACGGGGCATAAAAAACCCGGATTTCTCCGGGCTTGTCGTTTATCAGGCTTGTTCACGCTCAATGGCGCGATAGCCAATGTCTTTCCGGCAAAAACTTCCTTGCCATTGAATCCCGTCCGCCAGTTCGTATGCCCGTTTTTGTGCTGCGGCAACGGTATCACCCAATGCTGTCACACACAGAACACGCCCGCCATTCGTAACAACGTCCTTATCGTTTAACCTGGTGCCCGCATGGAAGACTTTTCCGTCTTCTGCATCCTGCTGCGGCAGCCCGGAAATAACGTCACCCGTGTTGTAATCGCCAGGGTATCCGCCTGCCGCCAGCACTACGCCTAACGACGGACGATCGTCCCAGACAGAGTCTTTCTCATCCAACTTGCCAGCACAGGCTGCCAGACACAGCTCTACCAGATCTGAACGCATACGCAGCATAATGGGCTGTGTTTCCGGATCGCCAAAACGGCAGTTAAATTCAATGACTTTGGGCTGACCATCAGCGGAAATCATCAGGCCAGCATACAGGAAGCCGGTATAGACATTGCCTTCTGCCGCCATACCTTTAACCGTTGGCCAAATCACCTGATCCATTACGCGTTGATGAACATCGTCCGTCACCACCGGAGCGGGAGAGTAAGCGCCCATACCACCCGTGTTTGGGCCGGTATCTTTATCGCCTACTCGCTTATGATCCTGGCTGGTGGCCATCGGTAGTACGTTTTCACCATCAACCATCACGATAAAACTGGCTTCTTCACCGTCCAGGAACTCTTCCACTACGATACGATGGCCCGCATCACCAAACGCGTTACCAGCCAGCATATCCTGAATCGCATTTTCAGCTTCCTGTTGTGTCATCGCAACAATGACGCCTTTACCGGCAGCCAAACCGTCCGCTTTGATCACGATAGGCGCACCTTTGGCACGCACGTAGGCCAAAGCCGGTTCGACTTCGGTAAAGTTCTGATATTCGGCCGTCGGGATTTTATGACGGGCGAGGAAATCCTTGGTAAAGGCTTTTGAACCTTCTAGCTGGGCGGCAGCCTGAGTCGGGCCAAAAATTTTCAGACCAGCATCACGAAATGCATCGACTACGCCAATAACCAGAGGGGCTTCCGGGCCGACAATGGTTAAACCAATATCGTTCGCTTGCGCAAAAGCGAGCAGCGCGGGGATATCTGTCGCGGAAATGTCGACATTAATCAGTGACGGCTCCAGTGCGGTACCGGCGTTGCCTGGCGCAACATAAACTTTATCTGCCAGCGGAGACTGTGCGGCTTTCCAGGCAAGCGCATGTTCACGTCCACCATTACCAATAATTAATATGTTCATATCAAGTCTGCTCCGGAATTAATGGCGGAAATGGCGCATATCGGTAAAGATCATCGCTATGCCGTGTTCGTTAGCCGCGGCAATAACTTCATCGTCACGAATGGAACCACCTGGTTGGATAACGCAGGTAATGCCGACCGCAGCTGCTGCATCAATGCCATCGCGGAACGGGAAGAAAGCATCGGAGGCCATCGCGGAACCTTTGACTTCCAGACCTTCATCGCCAGCTTTGATACCGGCGATCTTCGCAGAGTAAACGCGGCTCATTTGTCCTGCGCCTATGCCGATGGTCATATTGTCACGGGCGTAGACAATCGCATTGGATTTGACGAACTTGGCCACTTTCCAACAGAACAGTGCATCGCGTAATTCTTGCTCGCTGGGCTGACGTTCAGTCACAACACGTAGCTGAGAGGCATCAACCATACCCAGGTCACGATCCTGTACCAGCAGCCCACCGTTGACACGTTTGAAATCCAGGCCAGGAATACGTTGTTGCCATTCACCGCAGGTAAGGACACGGACGTTTTGCTTGGCGGCTGTCACTTTTAAAGCGGCTTCACTGACGGAAGGGGCGATAATCACTTCTACAAACTGGCGGCTGATGATGGCTTGTGCGGTTTCTTCATCCAGTTCGCGATTAAACGCGATGATGCCGCCAAAAGCTGACGTTGGATCGGTTTTATAGGCGCGTTCGTAAGCATCAAGGATAGAACCGCCTGTGGCAACGCCGCACGGGTTGGCATGTTTCACAATTACGCAGGCTGCGTCAGTAAACTCTTTCACACATTCCAACGCGGCGTCAGTATCCGCGATATTGTTGTAAGACAGCGCCTTGCCCTGTAACTGATGAGACGTTGCAACGGATGCTTCAGTCACATTCTCTTCTATATAGAAGGCCGCCTGCTGATGGCTGTTCTCGCCATAGCGCATATCTTGCTTCTTGATGTAATTCAGGTTCAGTGTACGAGGGAAATGACCCGACGGTTTATCTGTCTCACCATGATAGGCGGGAACCAGCGCACCGAAATAGTTTGCGATCATGCTGTCGTAAGCCGCCGTGTGCTCGAACGCTTTGATAGCCAGATCAAAACGGGTTTCATAAGTCAGAGAACCGTCGTTGGCGTCGATTTCATTAATGATGGTGGTGTAATCGCCGCTTTTGACTACGATAGCGACATCTTTATGGTTTTTGGCAGCGGAACGAACCATGGTTGGACCACCGATATCGATATTCTCGATGGCATCTTCCAGCGTACAGTTTTCACGGGCTACCGTCTGGGCAAAGGGATAAAGGTTCACGACAACCATATCAATCGGTTTGATGTCGTGCTGCGTCATGATGGCATCATCCTGACCGCGACGGCCCAGAATGCCACCATGAACCTTCGGGTGCAGGGTTTTGACTCGTCCATCCATCATTTCCGGGAATCCGGTATAGTCTGATACCTCTGTTACCGGCAAACCCGCATCGGCCAGCAAACGCGCTGTGCCTCCGGTAGAAAGAAGCTCGACGCCACGTTGGGACAGAGCCTGAGCAAATTCGACAATACCTGCTTTGTCAGAAACGCTGAGCAGAGCGCGGCGGATAGGACGACGTTGTTGCATGATGATTTTATCCCTTGGATTTGGGTAGTCATTAAAGAACGTTACGTGAATATCGTCTTCTTCTTCAAAGCGATTTTGCGAGATAAAGAAAAAATTCAGTTAGCGTTCACAAAAAAGGTCATATTTTGAGGCGGTAGAATTGTAGCGAAAACGTTTGCGTGATGCTCGTCTAATTTTAATTAGAATCCATTCTGTGGATAAGTTTGTGCAAAAGAGGGTATAAAGCAGGATTTTGCTGTGGAATGCAGCAAACAGTTATTTTTATGCAAAATACCTATTGCGGACAGCGGAGAAGTCCCTATAATGCGCCTCCACTGACACGGCAACGGCGGCTT
>NZ_QDKJ01000024.1:0-25890 GCF_003115815.1 Brenneria roseae subsp. americana
GCGATAAGTCTGCCACCGGCACCATTATCGATAACGACGACGCGCCGACAGTCGACACGGTAACCTTTAGCCCGGCGGGCGACACGGTGGTGGAAGGCAACGAGCTGACCTACACCGTCAAGCTCAGCAACCCGTCGTCCAGCGCCACCACCTTTGACTTTGTGCTGCGCAATACCGGCAGTAGCGCGGAGGAAAGCGATATCCAGCGTGGCGACGTGACGTTCACTAACGGGGTCACCTATAACGCCAGTACCGGCCAAATCACCGTGCCGGCGGGCGTCACCGAGTTCGCGGTGTCTGTACCGACGGTAGACGATTACATCAAGGAATCGGATGAAACGGTTGTTCTGACGGTAGGGGGCAAATCTGCTACCGGCATCATTACTGATAACGATCTCAATCCAGTCGTTGAGTCAGGTACGATCCGTGTCTCTGAGGAAGGGCTGTCAGGGGGGCTTCCAGATACGAAAGGAGAGGGAGATACGACGGATTCCCGCATCAGTCAGGGGCAAATTAGCATTGAACATGCTCATGGCACTATTGTGACGCTGGTAGCACCGGATTCAGTGCTGACATCAGGTGGAGAAACGGTTAAGTGGGCGTTATCCCCGGATGGTAAAACATTGACCGGGTCTGTTTCGGAGGGCGTTGTCCTCACTGTATCGATCAATAATCAAGGAGAGTATGACGTTGCGTTGCTCCGTCCGGTAGATCATCCAGACGTAACTAAAGAGGATACGCTTGACTTCAATGTAGGCGTCAAAGTAACCGATCAATACGGTAATTCCAGTAGCACGACACTGAATATTACGGTCGAAGACGACTCGCCTCAAGCAAGTGAATATAAGGAAGCTATCACCCTCAACGATATCCCTGATATTTATACCGGGACGATTAATTTTGGTGGCACCAATGATGGGCGTATCGTGAAAGGTCGCGGTGGCGCTAAAGATACTTATCAGTCCTCAGATGGTGTTATTAACGTTACTGCAAAAGGTTTTGAGAGTAAGACCGATCTGCATTTAGTTGACGCTAATGTCAATAAAAGCGGCAGTGGCCTGGGGGTATCCAGCAGTCAATCGCCCTACCATAACATTGCCAATGAGATTGACTACCGTAAAACGTCGGATGGAAAAGGCGCATCGGAAGAACTCGTTATCAAATTGCAGGACGGTAAGGTGGCTTTTGGCGCCCAGATTGAGTTTTCCGCTATGTATGGCGGTGAGCTTGAAACTGGTGTTGCCGAGTTTTACCGAGACGGGAAGTTGATTTCTACCCAAATATTCTCTTCGAATGCGAGCAGTGGTGATTACGCTGCTGGATTTAATGTTAAAGACGGCGGTTTCGATACCATCATTCTGAAGGCCACGGATAATGGGAAACCCTTCTCGAATGGGGATAATAGTGATTTTACCGTCAAAGCCATTACGTTTACCGGATCGGATACTCAGGAAGCCATTGGTTATGCAACGGGGTCTATCGATGCACAGTATGGCGCGGATGGCCCTGCTGGTGAAAACGCGTTGACGCTAACCGGCCTGGCTAAAGATATTGCCGGTATTCGGGTTGAAGTGGCCAGTAACGGTAACAGTATTATTGGCTGGGATGGTAATAACATGGCATTCCAGGTGCAGTTGACCCCGTCGACAGGGAAATGGGAGCTGTTCCAGTATCAGGAACTACCGAATGACAAAAATATTTCATTCGAATACAAAATCACCGATGCCGATGGTGATGGCGCAACGGGGCTCGTAAGTGTTTCGTTGACAAGTGCACCAGATGCTGACGCTGTGGCAGTCAGCGGTACGGAAGATTCGATAATAGCGGTGCATTTAAGCGGCGCCGATGAAGATGGCACGGTGACCAGTTTCCATATCACCGAACAGCCAGCGCATGGTGCGTTTTACAGTGATGCTGCGGCGACGCAACTATTGACTTCGGATGCTGTGATCGGTGCCAGCAATAATGGGGCGACGATATATTTCAAACCGGACGCGAACTGGAGCGGTGATACCAGCTTTACCTATAAAGCGACAGATAACGCGGGATTGGAATCTAAGGCTGTGGGCGGAACGGTTACGGTAACGCCAGTTGCCGATGCGCCTGTGGTGACCTTGAGTATCACCAGTGGAGAAACAACCCCTGCGACGACTGAGATCATTGAGGTCAATGGCGGTAGTAAAAATGGCGGATTTGATATTCAGAACGGTCAGATTATCGCGATCGGCGATGGTGTGCGCGTATGGCTGACTGAAGGGGATCCAGAACCGACAGTGGTTGGAACCGGCGTTATCGCCTATTACAGCCAAGGTAATACCAGCGGAGAGGGAAGTTACGCCGATATCTTTGTTGTTCATTCCAACAGTGGTTATTTCTACCGGCAAAGCGATTGGTCTGACGATCAAAAACAACACAAAGATCTGGATTCCTTCAACGGAAATCGTACGAATAATAGCAGCAGCGCCAATTCTGATTACATCTTTGTCATGAAAGAAGATGGGTATACCTACAATGCCACGTACAGCACCAACAACAATCAGGATACGTCGGTAAATACACTGGATGGCCTGAAAGTAAACTATACCGATAGTCAGGGACATTCCGGCTCCTTCACAACGCAGGTTAGTAATAATATTGAAGGTGTGATCTACAGCGATGGTACGACCTATCTGCCGGGTAGTAATAGCGCATCGATTGAAACAGTACCGGGCCAGTCAGGCACGCAAGAGCATACTATTGATGTCTCTGCTTCTTTGGTCGATCTCGATGGTAGTGAAACGCTGTCCGGTATTACCTTAACGGGAATACCTGAAGGGACGGTACTGACCGATCATATTAATAATGTGACCTACACGGTAGGTAGCGACGGCACTTATCTGATAGCCAACACGCAGGGAGTGTCGACGCTTGCCGGGCAAATTACCCTGGTTGTTCCTGTCGATGCGGGCACATTCAATGTGGTGGCGCAAGCGACATCAACCGAATTGGCAAATGCCGATACGGCGACTGGATATTCGGCAGAAGGAGTCGAACAGTACGGATTGAGCATAGGAACGACCAGCAGTGACACTATTTCGGGGACGCCCAGCCATGATATTGCGATCGCTGATGTGTCCGGGTTGCAGATTGTTGAAGGGCAAAACTATAACATTGCCTTTATGGTCGACTCTTCGGGCAGCATGACGGTCAGTGATATTGCGAAAACCGTGGCATCGCTGACGGATGTGTTCAACAGCTTGATAAAAAGCGCCAACGGAGAAAATGCGGGGACGGTTAATGTCTTTTTAGCAGACTTTGATACGCAGGTTGGACAAACTGTCTCTGTGAATCTGCATGATTCAGATGCATTGAGTAAACTGACTAACGTATTGAATTCAATGGTCGGTGGTTCGAGCTATGGCGGCGGCACCAACTATGAAGACGTGTTCAAAACGACGGCGAACTGGTTCCTTAGCGATACGGTACAAAATAACCCAGGGAACAACCTGACGTATTTTATTACCGATGGCGAGCCGACGTATTACCAGACCAATGAGAGCAATGAAGTTATCGTCAGTGACCGGGGAGAGTTGCTCAATATTGACAATATTACCTATACGCCAGGTCAGTCCTATTATATGACTGTGCGTGGAAGCTTCAGGGAAGTCATTGATCGTGAAGGTAATGTATACCAGTATAGCCGGAATGGAGCCAAAGTAATCGGTCAGGTTCATGCGCAGGGAGATGGCACCTATGAAATCTCCTCGCTGGGCGGGGCTGGAAATAATGGTTATTGGGCGAAGGATTGGTGGGGAAATACGTATTGGATCGATAATTCTGCTAACCGCGATACCAGCAATGCCAATGCGGAGAACGCGTTCGCTCTGTTGAAAAAACAGTCTGCCGTTGAAGCGATTGGCATTGGCTCAGATCTGAATGCCGCCAGCCTGCAACATTATGATACTGACGGTGTGGTTCAGGATCATATCGACCCGGGCAATCTCAATGAGGCTATTCTTGGCAGTAACGAGCCAATGAAAGGCGGTGATGATGAGCTTCATGGTGGACTGGGCAATGATATCCTGTTCGGTGATGTCGTGAGGTTTGACAATATCGAAGGCAATGGCCTCTCCGCACTACAGAGCTATATTGCCGAGCGGTTGGGTGTTCAGGAAACGCCAATCGCGAAAGAGATGCATGATTATATCTCGGCCCATAGTGCCGAGTTCGATCTGTCGTCCAGCTATGATGGTAATGATATTCTCAATGGCGGAGCCGGAAATGACATTCTTTTCGGTCAGGGCGGCAATGATATCCTCAATGGCGGAACGGGTAATGATGTGTTGTATGGCGGTTCCGGCGACGATGTGCTGATTGGCGGAGCGGGTAGCGATATATTGGTCGGCGGCTCGGGTGCGGATACGTTTAAATGGCAAGCTGGTGACATCGGACACGATGTGATCAAGGACTTCAATGCCAGTGAAGGAGACAAGATCGATTTGAGCGATCTTGTTGGTGAACTGGAAGAAGGAACCGACATCGCCCGTTACATTCGTATTCTGGATAACAACGGTTCTCCAACGATCGAAGTCAGTACGGCCGGTGATTTTAGTGGAGATAAAGGCGGTACGGTTGCGGTGTCAATTACGCTTGAGCACTATAATGGCGCACTGCCATCGCTTGAAAGTTTGATCAGCAAACCAGAACAGGCCGGAAGCTGATAATACAGAATACGCCTCAGGGATGAGGCGAGTAACCTTGCTCTTTCCGGTTTACCGGCATTGCTTGCATTGAGCACAGTTTGTGTCAGAAGGACGGCGATAGTGAGGCGGTTACCCACGGTTTTGTGTCCTTCAGGCGTTTTATTCAAGCACATTTAAAAAGGTCTCTGAATATGTTTTATGTCCAGCGCGATAGTGATGGTCAACTGCTCAAGGTTGACGAGAGTCCTTTTCCTGAAATGAATGACGAATTGCCAGACGACTCTGCGGAAGCGTTGGCCTGGTTCAAAGGCCATGAAATTGAAATAGCCAGTTTGCAGCAACTGCGCCAAAGCGATCTGGAAATGGTGCGTGTACTTGAGGATCTGATTCAGGTTTTGATGCAAAAAGGACTCATCAACATTACCGATTTCCCGCCAGCGGCTCAGCTTAAGTTAATCAATCGTGCCCAGGCGCGTGAAGCGTTAAATGGCGGTTTGAACAAGCTGATGGGTGATGATGAAGACGGGATGTTCTGATGATCGTCGGAGAGGCAGCTCGAACATTCTCCTTGAGGCTGACGTGGTGAACGCTCCGGTAATCCCGCTTATCATGCGGTGAACTTACCGGAGAGCCCATCTTTTGCCACGGTATTGTGTTTATTTTACTACCCCGGTGGCTGGAGCGGGTTCGCCCAGCAAGCGTCCCATGGCACCCTGTAATCCCATTTCCTGAATGACATTCAATTCGCCGACGGTTTCTACGCGCTCAGCAATCAACGGCAGCGCAATGCTGTTGGTGGCGCGATACAGGGCTTCGATGAACATCTTTTTATCCTCTTCCCGGTCAATGTTGCGAATATAGCTGCCATCGACTTTCAGGTAGGCCAATCCCCATTGGGATAAATTCCCGATCATATTAAACCGGCCGCCGAAATGCTGAAGTCCTAATGCGCAGCCGTGTTCATTCAGTAGTTTGATTAATGCCTCAAACTGTGTGGTATCCGGTAACTGGTTTTCATCCAGCTCGAGAATCAAACGTTTCGCCAGCGTTGGCTGCTGTTTTAACGGTGCAATCAACTGCGCCATCAGCGACAGATTAAGAACCGTGTTACCGGATAGGCTAAGGGCCAGATTACCGGGATGGTGACGTAAATAATCCAACACCAGTTTCAGCATGATCTGATCCAGACGAGTGTTCCAGCCAAAGCGCTGCACCCAGGGAAGGAAACGCCCTGCGGCAATGCTGTTACCTTGCTCATCCTCAATTCTTGCCAGCACTTTATGGTGCAGTACCCGATCGGGTTCAAGGCAATCCACGACGGGTTGCAGGAAGAGTTGCAAACGCCCTTGTTCCAGGATGGGATCAAGCCGGTTGAACCACATATGCCGATCGCTTTCAACCTGGGATGACGTTAGCTGAGGCTCATCAAGAATAGTGGTATCAGAATCACTTTCGGCTTTAGTGAGCGCCTGATCGCCCTGAACCAGCAGCGATTGTGCCGAATCACCGGCGTGGAATGGCACCATAGCGAATCTGGCTACCGGCGATATGTCGGTTTCTCCGGTGAGGTACAAGGTTTCAATGCTGCGCGTCAGTTCACCAATCAGCGCATAGGCTTCCTTATCGACCAGTCCGGGGCACAGCATGGCGAATTCCCCTCCGCGGATACGAGCCAGAATACTTTCGGCTTCGGTATGCTGCTTTTGGACTTTTCGCATAATGTGGCCAATCGAGGCCAGCAGCGTATCGGTGCGCTGTCCGCCCAGACGTTGGTTCATTCCAGAGAGATCCTGCACGCGGATCATAATAAGAAAACCGGGCGCCGTTTCTTCATCTTCAAGCTTGTCATTGAGGTGCATATCGAAAGCACGACGGTTAGCCAGTCCGGTCTGCGGGTCCTGATAGGCTTCCCGACGTAAGCGCTCGCTTCGTTCCGCTTCTTCTTCAAACAGGGTTTTGAGCTGACTGACCATCAGATTCATTGCCTGTGCAACGCGGCGGAATTCCGGTGTGTTGGGTAAATTCGGCTGGCTGAGGAATTCCCGGCGGGTAATCGCCAGAGATTGCTCAACAATGTAATCCAGCGGACGTAGCTGACGGCGCAACAGTATCGCTCCGAGCAATACCCCAAGCGTACCGCAGCCAAGCAGCCACAGAAGCGTGGCGGAACTGCTGTTCCACAAGCGGGTAATGGCAAACATCGGATGACTGATAACCTCAACCTTGGCCGCTTGTTCCCACCCTCGCATGACGATGGCTTCACCCGCGCCAGGCTGGAGGTTCACCAGACGAACAAACCAGACAGGTACATTGGGGACGTCCGGCGGCGTCGTCCGTTCGTGCGTGATTTTATCGGTTTTCAAATCCCGTACGCGGATGCTGGAGAAATAGCCGCTGTCAAAAATGGAGCTGACCATCAATTCGACCATCGCCGGATCGTCAATATTCGGGGTCAGAGACAACCCGAGTGCGGTTGCCGCATCCTGGGCGTGGGAACGCAGCTGGTTATTGTATTGTTCCCGCGAGTTTTCCAGGCTGACAAAAAAACTCCCGCTGAAGATAATCAGCACGAACAGGCAGATGGCTATCAGTAATTGTTTATATAGAGACATAGCCTAATCCTACTCCTCAATTGAAAATCCTTCGGCACGCATTTTGGTTAATAGATCCTGCCAGCGTGAAAGCCGTTTACTGTCACCCACACGTTTATTGCCGCTTGTTCCCGGTAGCCATAGTCCTTCGCCGTTAAAGGAATAAACCGGTAATAAGTCATTGCGCTGAGTTGCAGGTTGAATCTTATCCGTCAGGTTATCCAATACCAGTGGAATCGATGTGGGTGTCGGATAATAGGTGAGCACCATATGGGCTTTGTTAAGGCGTAATGCCTTAACGTAAGTAATGCGCAGTTTTTCGCCGGATACGCCCAGGTGGCGTAGGGTAAAGTATTTGGCGATGGAATAGTCTTCACAATCCGCCGCGCCTTTACGCAGTGCTTCTATCGGGCTTGCCCAGTAATCTTCCTGATTCCAGATGACAATATCATCCCGAAACAGCAAGCGATCATTAAAAAAACGGTTCACGGTATCCAGCAGCTTTCTTTCTTCCACATTATGTTGGGAAACCAGTAATGTCTGCCATTCTTCAATCCGATGACGCGCCGCCGGCGTCGCCGGTCCATAAAGCTGTTCGGTACGCTTGAGGATGGTAACAAAGTCCCAGTCGGCGCGCAGGGAACCCGCCAGCAGAAACAACAGACAGCAGATAAAAAACAGCTTGTAATAAGGGCGCCTGGGCCAGTGATATTGCACCGATGTTTCTCTGTTAACTTACAGGGTTCATGCCAATCACGTGAAGCGCACCGGCCTGAATGCTGAAATCTATTGAGTATACATATCGTTGCAGAATATCTTACTTTTATAGCGGCAAAAAGAGATTACTATGGGCGCCAGATAACGCCATAACAAAACAGGCGCAAAAGGTAAGGTAGCAGGATGAATGCAAACGCAATGAATTTAGGGGATTTGATATCTGAAACCCGTAACCCCGCCACGATGGATTTAGATAAGCTGTCTACACTGGATATGATGCGGGCCTTTAATCAGGAAGATCAAAAGGTGCCGGGAGCCATTCGGCAAGTATTACCGGCGATTGCCGAGGCGGTCGATCTGGCTACGGATGCGCTGAAAGCCGGTGGACGGCTGATTTATCTTGGCGCGGGTACCAGCGGGCGGCTTGGCGTACTGGATGCCTCTGAGTGTCCTCCGACCTTTGGCGTGCCGCATGGATTGGTGGTCGGTCTGATTGCGGGAGGGCCGGGTGCGCTGCTCAAGGCGGTGGAAGGGGCGGAGGACGATCCGCAATTAGGCGAAACGGATCTGGTCGCCCTCAACCTGACGTCTGATGATATGGTGATTGGTCTGGCTGCTTCTGGCAGAACGCCCTACGTTATCGGCGCGCTGCGGTATGCCCGTGGCATAGGTTGCCGTACCGCGGCGATATCCTGTAATCCTCACTCACCGATTGCGCAGGAAGCGCAGGTCGCCATTTCACCGGTTGTCGGGCCGGAGGCGTTAACGGGATCGACCCGGCTGAAGTCGGGAACGGCGCAGAAGCTGGTACTGAATATGATTTCTACCGGCGTCATGGTGAAACTGGGTAAGGTGTATCAGAATCTGATGGTGGATGTTAAGGCAACCAACGTCAAATTGCTGGATCGTGCTTGCCGCATCGTGATAGAAGCCACGGGGACACAACCGGACGTGGCGCGGCAGGCGCTGTTGCAGGCGGAAAATGAAGTGAAGCCGGCGATTCTGATGATTCTGAGCGGACTGAACGCGGAACAGGCCCGGCAGAGACTGGCGCAGCATGGCGGTTATCTGCGAGAGGCGCTGATTGGCTGATCTTGTGGCCGCGCTGGAGATGGGGCGTTTATTTGTCAGGGGGGAAATCCTTCCCCATGTTTTGATCTGGGAGTGATGTTTTGAGCGATAAGCGAAGTCAAAGAGTGGTATTTTTTGATCTGGATGGCACGCTGCACCAAGAAGATATGTTTGGCAGCTTCCTGCGCTTTTTGCTCCGTCGATTGCCGTTCAACCTTGTTCTGGTGCTCCCGCTCTTACCCGTGATTGGCCTGGGGTTGCTGCTACAGGGACGCGCAGCACGCTGGCCGATGAGTTGGCTGCTGTGGGCGATTACCTTCGGACGTAGTGAAGCCCGGTTAAGCGGTCTGGAAAAGCAGTTTGTCGGTGACTTTCGGCGTCAGGTCACGCCTTTTCCACAGGTTCAACAACGCCTCAAGACATATTTGCAGGATGCGCAGGTTCAGGTCTGGTTGGTGACGGGGTCGCCGCAGCGTCTGGTCGAACAGGTTTATTATGATTCGCCTTTTTTGCCGGCAGTGCGCCTGATGGGAAGCCAGATGACACGCCGCTATGGCGGCTGGGTATTGACCTTACGCTGTCTGGGACGGGAGAAAGTCATTCAGATGGAGCAACAGCTGGGCGCGCCGCTCAGGCTTTACAGCGGCTACAGCGACAGCAAACAGGATAACCCGCTGCTTTATTTTTGTGAGCACCGCTGGCGTGTGACGCCAAACGGCAGCTTGCAACAGCTGGAATAATGTCTCTCCGGCTTGTTCTGGCTGATCTGATGGATATAATGCCCGCCGCAAAACGTTAATGAGAAGAAAAGAGGACATGGTGAGCCACGAACTGGACGATGAACATTGGATGCGCCATGCGTTGACGCTGGCCCAGCGTGCTCAGGATGAAGGCGAAGTACCGGTCGGCGCGGTATTGGTATTGGACAATCAGGTGATTGGCGAAGGCTGGAATCGCCCGATAGGTCATCACGATCCGACTGCCCATGCCGAGATTATGGCATTACGTCAGGGGGGGATGGTGTTACAGAACTATCGCCTGTTGAACACTACACTTTATGTGACGCTGGAACCCTGCATCATGTGCGCGGGTGCCATGATCCACAGTCGTATTGGCCGGCTGGTCTATGGTGCGGCGGATGAAAAAACGGGGGCGGCAGGGTCGTTGGTGGATATTTTGCGTCATCCGGGGATGAATCATCAGATCATCATCGATTCGGGCATACTGGCGGATGCGTGTTCAGCCACGCTTAGCGCCTTTTTCCGTATGCGGCGTGAACAGCACAAAGCCCGACGGGACGCGGAAAAGAAAACCGCGAATTAATCGCGGTTTTGGTATATACGGCTTATTCCTGCACCTTATTGGGCGGAACGACCGGATAACCCTGCGCGGATAGCTGCTGTTGCTTCTCTTTGTTCTCTTTTTCTGTCAGATACCCTTCCAGGCTCACCATATAGCGGCGAATGTTCTCCACATAGTTGTACGCTTCATGCCCCCGAGCGTAGCCGTAGGTGGTTTGCGTGTAATAGCGCTTTTGGCTTAGCATCGGCAGACGCATTTTTACGTCAACCCAACTGTCTGGGTTACCCTTTTGTTTTTCGGTCAGCTTTCTGGCATCCAGCAAATGCGCGTATCCCATGTTGTATGACGCCAGCGCAAACCAGATTTTTTCATCTTCTGGAATGGTGTCCGGCATTTTCTGCATCATATGGGACATATATTGCGCCCCGCCACGAATACTTTGTTCAGGGTTGAGGCGATCGGTCACGTCGAGACTTTCGGCCGTATTCCTTGTCAGCATCATAAGGCCGCGAACGCCGGTCGGTGATGTTGCCAGCGGATTCCAGTGAGATTCCTGATAGGAGATGGCCGCCAGCAATTTCCAGTCGATATCGGTCGCGTATTTTTCAAACAGCGGCCGAAGGTCGGGCAATGTTTCATCAATAGCGTTCAGAAATGTGGTGGTATCCACGTAATCGAATTCGCCAACATGCCCGAGATATTTTTCTTCCAGACGTGCGAGCGTACCGTCTTCAACCATCTGGCTGAAAAAATCCAGTAGTGCCGCTGAAAGGCTGTCGTCATGGGAGCGACGCATATACCAGGTCACCGGTTCTTCATCGCTCAGATCAAAAGCAACAGCCAGCTGCGGGTGGATACGCTGCATCAACCCAATGGTGACGGAATCCGCCAGAGTGTAGTCCAATTTGCCATCCGCTATCTGTTTCAGCAGGTCCTGCGAGGTCAGATCGGAGGCGGATTCCCAATTGAGTTGGGGATATTTCCCGGCTTTCAGATCGCGCAAGGTAGCGATATGGGCGGAACCCGACGTCACGGCCAGACGACCCTGGAGCTTGTCCATTTTCTGGGGACGCGGCGTGGCCAGGCGGTACACCAACTGCTGTGAAACGGAGTAATAACTCGGTCCGGCGCGGAAACGTCCCAACCGCTCATGGTTGTATATCAGTCCGGCAGCCAACAGGTCCGCGTCGTCGTCATCGAGATCGTCAAACAGGTCATCAAGATTTTTACGTGACGACACCACCAGCTTGACGCCAAGATAATCGGCGAAACGTTTTGCCAGCTCATAATCCAGACCTGCCGGATTTCCGTTGCTGATATAGTAAGTCAGCGGTGAGTTAACCGTACTGATGCGTAATTCTCCACGTGCGAGGATCTGTTTGATCTGCGAATCCTGACTACTGCGCCAGGGAATCGATGGCCATAAGGCCAGTGCCAGCAGTAACGTGATAACCCCGATGAAGAAATAGTTTAATTTTAAAGGCTTCAAATAGTGGTCTCTCGGCGGCTGAAGAGCCGGTCTGTCTGTAACGGCAGTTTTTTATTCGCCCCTCTCTGGGGCTCACCCTTAGCGGGCTGTTGCTTCGCAACGTTGAAAATCGTGCCCGGCGTTTTTCTATGGCGGGCTATCCCCATCCCGTTTGGGCCGTCGCAAGCGGCGATTTTTTATACATAAAAACCTGGAGTCGGGGCATTTTGCGCAACAAACCGCCAGTGTGCAACTTTTATTGATTTGGCTAATGATTAACCGTCGGCGCCATGAGATGTTCAATAATAGATACGCAAACGGTTTCGTCCCGGGGAAGGATTCTCTATAATGGCGCGCGTTTCCCCCCTGTAGCGCCCAACGACTGCACTACAGTCAGTGCATCGAAGACGAGAGAACTTTAGATTATGGAAATACTGCGTGGTTCACCTGCTTTGTCGGCTTTTCGTATTAATAAATTGCTGGTCCGTTGCAAAGAGCACTTTTTGCCGGTTAGCGATATCTATGCCGAATACGTACATTTCGCCGATGTCAGCGCGCCGTTGAACAACGATGAACAGGCCAAGCTCACGCGTTTGCTGAAGTATGGCCCCTCTCTCGCTGAACACGAGCCGCAAGGCCGTCTGCTGTTGGTGACGCCGCGTCCCGGCACCATTTCTCCCTGGTCTTCCAAAGCGACCGATATTGCTCATAACTGTGGATTGAACAAAGTGCTGCGTCTTGAACGTGGTCTGGCGTTCTATATTCATGCGCCAACCTTGAATGACGAACAGTGGCGGCAGTTGGGGGCTTTGCTGCATGACCGTATGATGGAAAGCGTGTTTGACGACATGCGGCAGGCAGAGCAGCTTTTTTCCCATCACCAGCCTGCGCCATTAAAACGAATTGAAATCTTGTTACGGGGACGTCAGGCGCTGGAAGAGGCGAATGTTCGTCTGGGGTTGGCATTGGCGGAAGACGAGATTGATTATCTGCTGGCGGCCTTCAATAAGCTGGGGCGTAACCCGACGGATATTGAACTGTATATGTTCGCACAGGCGAACTCCGAGCACTGTCGCCACAAAATTTTTAATGCTGACTGGGTGATTGATGGCGTTGAACAGCCGAAGTCGTTGTTCAAAATGATCAAAAATACCTTTGAGCATACCCCGGACCATGTGTTATCGGCTTATAAAGATAATGCCGCGGTGATGGAAGGTTCTGCCGTAGGCCGCTTCTATACCGATACGCACGGCAAATATGATTACCATCAGGAAGAGGCGCATATCCTGATGAAGGTCGAAACGCATAACCATCCGACGGCCATCTCTCCGTGGCCGGGCGCCGCCACCGGCTCCGGCGGCGAGATTCGTGATGAAGGCGCCACCGGTCGCGGCTCCAAGCCCAAGGCCGGGCTGGTGGGATTCTCCGTCTCCAACCTGCGGATACCCGGTTTTATCCAGCCGTGGGAAGAGGAAGGATTCGGTAAACCGGACCGCATCGTCAGCGCGCTGGATATCATGATCGAAGGCCCGCTGGGCGGAGCGGCATTTAATAATGAGTTTGGGCGTCCTGCGCTGACCGGATATTTCCGTACTTATGAAGAAAGGGTGGACAGCCATAACGGTACTGAGCTGCGTGGCTACCATAAGCCGATCATGCTGGCGGGGGGGATCGGTAATATCCGTGCCGATCACGTCAAAAAAGGTGAAATCAGCGTAGGCGCCAAACTGATCGTGTTGGGCGGACCGTCCATGAATATCGGTCTGGGCGGCGGCGCGGCGTCATCAATGGCGTCCGGTCAATCGGATGCCGATCTGGATTTTGCCTCTGTTCAGCGTGATAACCCGGAAATGGAACGCCGCTGTCAGGAAGTGATCGATCGCTGCTGGCAACTGGGCGAAGATAACCCGATATTGTTTATTCACGATGTGGGCGCGGGCGGTTTATCCAACGCTATGCCGGAACTGGTCAGTGATGGTGGCCGCGGCGGGCGTTTTGAACTGCGTGACATTCTGAATGACGAACCGGGTATGAGCCCGCTGGAAGTCTGGTGTAATGAATCACAAGAGCGTTATGTGCTGGCCGTTGCGCCAGAGCAACTGGCTCGTTTCGATGAAATCTGTCGCCGCGAGCGCGCGCCATATGCGGTGATCGGTGAAGCGACAGAGGAATTGCATCTGACGCTGAATGACCGTCATTTCAACAATCAGCCGATTGATCTGCCGCTGGATGTGTTGCTGGGCAAGACGCCGAAAATGTTGCGCGATGTTGAGCGTAAGCAGGTAGAAGGCATGCCATTGAAGCGTGACGATATCTATCTGGCCGAAGCGGTGGAACGCGTGCTGCATTTGCCGGTTGTGGCGGAAAAAACCTTCCTGATCACCATCGGCGACCGCACCGTGACCGGTATGGTCGCGCGTGACCAAATGGTCGGGCCGTGGCAGGTGCCGGTGGCGGACTGCGCGGTGACGACCGCAAGTCTGGACAGCTATTACGGCGAAGCAATGTCGATTGGCGAGCGAGCGCCCGTTGCGCTGCGCAACTTCGCCGCTTCTGCTCGTCTGGCGGTGGGCGAAGCCTTGACCAACATCGCTGCGACTCATATTGGTCCGTTGAACCGCGTGAAATTGTCCGCGAACTGGATGGCGGCGGCAGGGCACCCGGGTGAAGATGCCGGTCTTTATGATGCGGTAAAAGCCATTGGCGAAGAGCTGTGCCCAACGCTGGGACTGACCATTCCGGTCGGCAAGGATTCCATGTCGATGAAAACTCGCTGGCAGGAAGGCGAAGAAGAACGCACCATGACATCTCCGATGTCTCTGGTGATCTCCGCGTTTGCCCGCGTGGAAGATGTTCGTAATACGGTGACTCCGCAACTGCGTACCGGACAGGATAATGCGCTGCTGCTGATTGATTTGGGCGCAGGCCGCAAGGCGCTGGGGGCTACGGCACTGGCGCAGGTTTACCGCCAACTGGGGCGCGAGACCGCGGATGTCCGTAACGCCACTCAACTGGCCGGGTTCTTTAATGCTATTCAACAGTTGGTAGCGGATAAAGCCCTGCTGGCGTACCACGACCGTTCTGACGGTGGCTTGCTGGTGACGCTGGCCGAGATGGCGTTCGCCGGACATTGTGGTGTGAATGTCGATGTCGCCGCGCAGGGTGAAGATGTACTGGCCACGTTGTTTAATGAAGAACTGGGCGCCGTGATCCAGATTCCTGCGTCACGTCGTGCTGAGGTGGAAAGCGTATTGGCCCTGCATGGTCTGGCGGAGTGTGTTCACTATCTGGGGCAGGCGGAAGAAGGCTCTCGCTTCATGATTAAACGCGGCGAAGAGGTGGTGTACCATGAGAATCGCACCACGATGCGCAACTGGTGGGCTGAAACGACCTGGCAGATGCAGCGCCTGCGTGACAACCCACAGTGTGCCGATCAGGAACATATCGCCAAGCAGGATGATAGCGATCCGGGTCTGAATGTGGTGCTGACCTTTGCGCCACAGGAAGATATTGCGGCGCCGTATATTGCGAAGCAGGCTCGTCCCAAAGTCGCCGTATTGCGTGAACAGGGCGTCAACTCTCATGTGGAAATGGCGGCGGCTTTTCATCGTGCGGGCTTTGATGCCATTGATGTTCATATGAGCGATTTGCTGGCAGGGCGTCGTGATCTACAGGCCTTTCAGGCGCTGGTTGCCTGCGGTGGCTTCTCGTATGGCGACGTGCTGGGCGCGGGTGAAGGCTGGGCGAAATCCATTTTGTTCAACTCACGCGTGCGTGATGAGTTTGCCGCGTTCTTCCAACGTCCACAAACGTTGGCGCTGGGCGTGTGTAATGGCTGCCAGATGATGTCAAACCTGCGTGAACTGATCCCGGGCGCCGATCTGTGGCCGCGGTTTGTTCGCAACAAATCTGACCGTTTTGAAGCCCGCTTCAGTCTGGTTAAAGTCGAGAAGAGCCCGTCGCTGTTCATGAACGATATGGCTGGTTCCCGGATGCCGATTGCGGTTTCCCATGGTGAAGGCCGTGTTGAGGTTCGCGATGATGCTCACCTGAGTGCGCTGGAGCAACACAATCTGGTTGTGCTGCGTTATGTGAATAACTACGGACAGCAAACCGAAAATTATCCGGCTAACCCGAACGGTTCACCCAACGGCATTACCGCGATAACCAGCGCCAGCGGCCGCGCAACGGTGATGATGCCGCATCCTGAACGTGTATTCCGTACTGTCAGCAATTCCTGGCATCCGGAAGAGTGGGGCGAGGATAGTCCGTGGATGCGTATGTTCCGTAATGCGCGCAGACAGCTGGGTTGATAATATGTTGATCATAAAAGGGGCTTCGGCCCCTTTTTGCTATGCGTCATTAATGGAAGTGATGGTGGTTAAATCGCTATAAAAATCACCCGCCGGGGAGGTTGTCGGGTTTTTGCGACAAACGCAATTCTGGCTGTCGCCAATGGGAGACACTTAACGCTATGATTTATATGACTCGGGATTAATTGCAGGAAAGCTGTCTGTTTTTGGCGACATAAATCGTTATTCTACGGAGAATATTATTGCCTGCGTCAATTTGTAACAAAAGCATGAAGAATAAATGATTAAAAATCAACGTATTATATGAAATATTGAAAATTGGCATGATATCTGCATAATATAACATGTTGCTCATTCAACTGGTTATGATTGCGCTGCTGATTGGCAGATATCTTCGCTCATAACACCCGGAATGACGCCAAAAGAAAGGGTGCCTATCGTCCACCAGACCGATAACAGTACGCGCGAGCGGACTTTATCAAACATCGGGCGACACGTTGAGTGAGGCACCGCCTATTCAGTTACGCGGCCAGCGGAAGCGATTCTTCTGGCCGCGTAATGCTAATGTCAGATCGCTTCGCTCTCCTTCCCCGTTAATGAACACACTGATTATTCCCGGTGATACTTTACTGCGTCTTTTATCCAGAACTGGAACGCGTTACGCATCTCATAGAGGGGAATTTTATGATAGTGGATTATTTTTCCCGCCACCTGTTGGGCCGTTGCTGCGCAACGTTTAAAAACGTTCCTGACGTTTTTATCAGATTCGGTTAGCATCAAGAGCAGGTTGATAGGTAACGAGATGATTTCTTTGAAACGATGGCGTTTGTTTCCGCGTTCTCTGCGGCAGCTGGTAATCATGGCTTTCTTGCTGGTGCTGTTACCGTTATTGGTATTGGCTTATCAGGCTTATCAAAGCCTGGATACGCTGAGCGAACAGGCGGCGGACATTAATCGAACCACATTAACGGACGCGCGGCGCAGCGAGGCGATGACCAGCGTGGCGTTGGCGATGGAACGTAGCTACCGTCAGTACTGTGTTCTGGACGATCAAACGCTGGCAACGCTGTACCAAAATCAACGTAAACAATACGCTCAAATGCTCGATGCCCATGCGCCAGTCCTGCCGGATCAACGCTATTATCAAACGCTGCGTCAGTATTTAACCCAGCTTGAGGATCTGCGCTGTAATAATAGCGGTCCCGATCGGGATGCCTCCGGGCTGTTAGAGCATTTCTCCCAGGCGAACGGACAGATGGTGCAGATGACCCGCGACGTCGTGTTTTCCCGCGGACAACAACTGCAACAGGCGATTGCTGAGCGTGGGCAGTTCTTTGGCTGGCAGGCGCTGCTGCTTTTTCTGGTGAGCGTGCTGCTGGTTGTACTGTTTACCCGGATGATTATCGGCCCGGTCAATGGCGTCGAGCGTATGATCAATCGGCTGGGCGAAGGGCGTTCGCTGGGAAATACCAGTACTTTTAAAGGACCCCGCGAAATCCGCTCGCTGGCACAGCGCATCATCTGGTTGAGTGAACGTCTTTCCTGGTTGGAATCCCAGCGACATGAATTTTTACGGCATATCTCCCATGAGCTAAAAACGCCGCTGGCGAGTTTGCGTGAGGGGACCGAGTTGTTGGCCGATGAGGTTGTGGGACCGCTGACCGCGGATCAAAAAGAAGTGGTTGCCATTCTGGACAGCAGCAGCCGACATCTGCTCCAATTGATCGATCAACTGCTGGACTATAACCGCAAGCTTGCCGATGCGCCGACTGAGCTGGAACGGGTAGAGATTGAGGAAGTCGTCGATATTGTCGTGTCGTCCCATAGCTTGCCGGCGCGGGCAAAAATGCTGCATACCGATATCGAACTGGATATTGAGTATTGCTGGGCTGAAACAACGCTTTTGATGCGCGTGATTGATAATCTCTATTCCAATGCGGTGCACTATGGCAGGGAATCCGGTAACATTTGGATCTATAGTCGTCAGATTGGCAATCGGGTACAGATTGATGTTGCGAATAGCGGTACGCCCATTCCTGATGCCGAACGCAGCATGATTTTTGAACCTTTTTATCAGGGAAGCCATCAGCGTAAAGGCGCGGTCAAAGGCAGCGGTCTGGGCTTGAGCATCGCCCGGGATTGTATTCGCCGCATGCGGGGGGAATTAAGCCTGATATCGGTTGACTATGCTGACGTGTGTTTTCGTATTGAACTGCCCTTAACCTCTGAGAATGAATAAATAATGAATGTATGGTTTACCCGTCCTTGTTCGCAGCGCATTCCGTCTGATGTGTCTTTGAGCCGAGCGCTAAAGGCCGTGGTGATGTTATCTCCCTTATTACTGGCGGCATGCAATAGCTATGTGAACAGCAGCATATCGTCACCCGGTACGGAGAGCCCAACGCCGAAAGGGCAGGTGACCGATTATCGCATCGCACAGTGTGAGCACCTGTGGCAAGTGGACGATCGTGAAGCGATGAATAATGCGCTCTACTGGCTGCGTGCGATGGATTGTGCCGGGCGTTTGACCCAATTTCAGGCGCGTGAAGAAGCGCGAAATCTGGAAAATGGGAGCTGGGAGAATGCCTTCAAGCGGGGAATTTTACTGGACAATGCAGGGATTACCCAGACAGAGCGGCATCAGGTGCTGCAACAACTCAATTTATATCGACTGGCTTTTCCTGCCGCATTGAGGCCGTTGGTGCAAACCTGGCGCGATCGACAAATTCTGTTTTTGGCATTATCCGATGAGCGGTTGCGTTACAAACGGTTGCAGGAATCCAGCGACAAGCAATTGGATGCTTTGCGTATCCAGCAAAATCACCTGCAATATCAACTTGAAACCACGACCCAGAAATTGGAAAGCCTGACAGATATTGAGCGTCAGCTTTCGTCTCGTAAACAACTGTCGGGTGAGTTGCCTGAAAATGATGTCGATCATCGTGGTAACACGGGCGTGAGTCGTGAAAGTGCTCGCGGGGGGGCCGTGCAAAAATCGACGGCGGAGCCGGTAAAAGCAGACGACACCTACGTACCGCCCGTGGAATCAGAGGCCGGCAAAACCAAGACGAAGAAGGAGCCGAATAACCAATGACAGCGCGCAAACCGGCGAATTTGCTTCTGGTGGATGATGACCCCAGCTTATTGAAGCTGTTGGGAATGCGTTTGACCAGTGAAGGTTTTAGCGTGACGACGGCGGAAAGCGGTCAGGAAGCTCTGAAACTGTTAGCCCGGGAACAGTTTGATCTGGTTATCAGCGATCTTCGCATGGATGAGATGGACGGCATGGCGCTTTTTTCGGAAATTCAGCGCTATCAACCCGGCATGCCGGTCATTATTCTTACTGCGCACGGTTCGATTCCTGATGCCGTAGCCGCTACGCAACAAGGTGTGTTCAGCTTTCTGACCAAACCCGTCGATCGTGATGCGTTGTATAAGGCGATTGATGAAGCTATGGCGCTATCTGCGCCGGTAGGTGATGAAAGCTGGCGTGAAACCATTGTGACGCGTAGCCCGTTAATGTTGCGTCTGCTGGAGCAGGCCAAGATGGTGGCTCAGTCAGATGTCAGCGTGTTGATTAACGGCCAGAGCGGAACGGGGAAAGAGATTCTGGCGCAGGCTATTCATGCCGCCAGCCCGCGGGCGAAAAAAGCCTTTATCGCCATTAACTGCGGCGCGTTACCCGAACCTTTACTTGAGTCTGAACTTTTCGGCCATGCGAAAGGGGCTTTTACGGGGGCCGTCAGCAGTCGTGAAGGGCTTTTTCAGGCGGCTGAAGGCGGGACGCTGTTTCTGGATGAGATCGGGGATATGCCGCTGTCGTTGCAGGTCAAACTGCTACGTGTACTACAGGAGCGCAAAGTTCGTCCGCTGGGCAGTAACCGCGATCTGGATATTGATGTACGGATTATTTCTGCGACTCACCGCGATCTGCCAAAGGCGATGGAAAAGGGGGAGTTTCGCGAGGATCTGTATTATCGGTTGAACGTGGTTAATATGAAATTGCCTGCCCTGCATGAGCGGGCAGAGGATATCCCGCTGCTGGCCAATCATTTGCTGCGTGAGTCGGCGATCCGGCATAAACCGTTTGTGCGTACTTTTTCAACGGACGCCATGAAACGGTTGATGACGGCGAGTTGGCCGGGTAACGTGCGGCAACTGGTTAACGTGATTGAGCAGTGTGTGGCTTTGACCAGCGCGCCGGTTATCAGTGAAGCGCTGGTGGAACAGGCGCTGGAAGGTGAAAACACGGCATTGCCGACGTTTGTCGAGGCTCGTCATCAGTTCGAGTTGAACTATTTGCGCAAGCTGTTGCAGATAGCCAAAGGCAATGTCACACAGGCCGCGCGGATGGCGGGGCGTAACCGGACGGAATTTTATAAACTGTTGGGTCGTCATGAATTGGACGCCAACGATTTTAAAGAATAATGCTAATGGATTGTAAGCCTGGATTCTGACAATCTTATTGTTCGCTGATGCCCGGCTTTGGCCGCAACATAGGTAATACTAAGGTTCTTCGATGAAAAAAATTGATGCGATTATTAAGCCGTTCAAACTGGACGATGTGCGTGAGGCGTTAGCTGAAGTGGGCATCACAGGGATGACGGTAACGGAAGTGAAAGGTTTTGGTCGTCAGAAAGGCCACACGGAACTGTACCGTGGCGCTGAGTACATGGTTGATTTTTTGCCCAAGGTGAAAATTGAGATTGTTGTTGCCGATGATATCGTGGATACCTGCGTGGAAACTATCATGCAGACGGCACAGACGGGCAAAATTGGCGATGGTAAAATCTTTGTCTTCGATGTGGCGCGAGTGGTGCGTATCCGTACCGGTGAAGAAGACGAAGAAGCGATTTAATCGAGGGATGAGACGTGCGTTGATAACGCCCCCTCAATACCATCGCTGTTCGCCTGAAAGTACGAGTCACGTTTTTTGAAGCCAGTCCTTACCGGACTGGCTTCGTCATTTTCTTATTTTATTTTTGGTCCGGCTGGTATCCAGCCATCCAGTACTTTTTCCGCCGTATACTCGGCGGCTTCTGCATCCGTAAGCTGACGTCGTTGATCGTTGTTCTCTGCGCCTGCACCGGTGGATTTATATTCAAAAAAGCGCGAATCCTGTGGGTGGAACCAGATTTTTTCACCTTGCTTATCTTTGCCTGACATCTTGTCCCAGCCGTAGATAGGGTCTTCCATGCTGGTATTTAAAAATACGGTCTGACCGATAGCGTCGGGATCGGCATAGCGCCCATCGTCGAAGGTGGTCGTCGGGTGCCATGGTCGACCTAAACCATAACTTCTCGCGGGAACGTCTTTGCTTTCCCTGATAACCCGGCTGTTGGTAAAGACCAAACCGTATTTTTGCTTAATGTTGGTACTGGGGGCGGTGAGATAGCCCATCGGCTCGTCTTTGATATCCGTGCGGTTGCGAGCGATGATATCGCAATCGTCGAATAATGCGGTACCGTTACCGAAAATGAAATCAACCGTTCCGCTGATTCTGCATTTTGAGAAAAAGCTACGGCCGCCTTTGACATACACGGTGTCCTGATAGCCCGTCAGGCTTACGTCGTGAAAATAGGCGCGGTCGCTATTTTCCGCAACCAACAGGGCAACAGCCTGTGAATCCTTTAACTTGGTTGGATCGTCGTTTGCTTTGGCCTGGTTGGCGGGGTAGTCAAAATCATTACTGATGGTTAATGAACGGGCGCTAAAGTCAGGCGCGTCGATCTTCACCGTATTACTGCCGTAGGTGCCCCATTTATTGCCATCGGGTTTCAGCATCCCGGCGGCGATGGAAGCCGTAATGATGGTGCCATCGCGACTTTCACCTTCAAGATGAATATTCGGACGGGTGATGGTGAATCTTTCATGATAAACGCCGTTCTTCACATAAATCACGAATGGAGCATTGCCTGACGGCGCGCTGGCAATCGCTTCGGCAATGGTCTTGAACGATTGGGCTTCGGAGGCGCTGTCGGAAGCGGAAACCAGCGCATGATATGAGGCTTCCGCCTGCGCCAACTGACAAGGCGCGGCGACTAACATGGTTAATGCCGGCGTACCCGAAAAGTGTTTTAACATATCCAGATTCCCGTATTGACAAGTCCGCTTGAATAACGCGCTTTTTCAATAAGAAAAAGCGCGCTGATCTGCTGATTTATTTTATGGTTATTTCTTATGTCTGCTGACCATGTTGTCGGCCAGTATTTTTAATTCCGGTGTCTGCCGTATGGCATCGGCGACAATTTCCGAGACGGCGATGGCCCCTTTTTTCTGGAAATGGGTGGTATCCGGTTTGGTCAGACTGCCGACCTGATTACGGTAGAAAGGATACTTTGCAGGATCGACGGCCAGCCAGTATTGCTTCCAGTGGTTGCTGCTGCCCTGATTGGCCAGAGCGATCGTAGCGGGTTCGATATCCAGCAGAATGGTTTTGTTGGCACTGGCCGTATCTTTAATGGTTTGGCTGTAGTCACCGACAAAGGCGTATCCCTGTTCGCTGTTTTGCTGCGTAAAGTGGCGGTGTACGGCGGGGGTGCCGTCTTTCCCCGCTGCCGTTTGTACCCGGGTGGTCGGAGTCAGCAACACCGGCGTCATTTGATGTTGGCGGGCAAAATTGATGTAACGTTCCAGCGATGTCTGGAATGACATATCAGGTTTACCCTGTGGAGCCTGACGTTTGCCCTCGGCATTATTGGGATAAGTACACAGGTTGGCGACGTCGGCAGCGCCGCGAACGGGTTTGGCGCTGTTACAGTTCTGATCGTTATGGCCCATCTGAATAAACAGGAAGTCCCCCGCTTGCATCAGCGGTTGCATCTGGCGGAACCAGCCTTCGTAAAAATAATCACGTGAGCTGCGGCCAGAGCGACTACCATTGACGACCTTTACACCGCTGTCTTTTTTGAACTGCTGTTCAAAAACTTGTCCCCATCCCATCCGCGGGGAACGCGCTTTTTCGTAGGTTGCGGCAGTGGAGTCGCCAACCAGAAAAATACGGATTTTCGCTTTTTTGATCTCATCCAGATTCTGGCGGGCAAAGTGGTAATCCAGCGGCTCATAGTCCCCATGATCGTTCAGGCCCACGATAGGACGGAAATTGCTGTCGGTCAGCACCGTGTGCCCGGAATAACCAGTGTTGTTGTAATAATTACGATTATGATTGATAACCTTGATAATGCTGCTTACCGCTTCCTGCTGTGCGGCGGGATAGGTCAGCGGATCGAAATGTGAAGGAGTGGTAATACCCGCCTGCTTCAGTGCGGTGTTAAAACCTGCGTGAAAGACGGCATACGCCTTTTTCCACGCCGCCGCGTTCAGCGTTGGTGAGTCGGCATCGTCGGCCAATTGCTGCGGACCGATATAACCCGCGGCGACGGCGACATCAGAAATGATGCGATCGGTTAACGGATTGATATTGGCGATATTATCCTGGCCCGAGTGCAATGATGGCGCCAGCGCCGTCAGGCAGATGGCGCGTGGAATATTATCGAGCAGGCAATTATTACCACCGGATTCGATAGCCGTCAGACGTAAAGGCGTGGTTAGCTCGGCAATGTCGATATGGTACTTACCTTGCTCGTCCGTTTGGGTTTGCCTGCGTTGCCCCTGCTGATCCCGGATAATGATGGTCGCGGGGAGATGGATTTCCCGGTGCGTCACCTGACCGGTGAGGGTTGTTTTTTCGCCCAGTTTGGCACTGGGCATGGCCTCAATATGGCTTGGTGATTTGGTAACGTGTACCGAGTTGGATGCTGCGTGTGCCATCATCCAGGGGGTAGAAAACAGCATGGCGCAGGCCATACCCTCAGAAAAACGTTTTAGCATGGTTAGACATGTCCCTTGTTACATGAATCAAAGAGTGTATTGAACGGGTTTCGCCTATTGTCGGACAGATACCGCGAGATTTTATAGATGCCGTTGCGTGAAAAATGCTGTTTTTTTATTTTTTACCTGATCTGTAATGACGCGTTCTGAAAAAGACAGAGTGATGAAATTATTATTCATTAAAGGTGAACTGTTATTTCAATAAATTCCGTGTTTTGTGACCCACCTCTTTTTTATCGCTATGCCCGGATTTGAACTGACCAACATGTGAACGCTATCCTTCGTTGTTAAAAATACTCTGGGTATTTTTTATGTCGTGATGATGAGCCAAAATGAAAAAAATGCAGACTGAAAATGAAGAAATCTCTGCTTCCCGTAGGGAGCGATAAATCTTCCCAGGCCTTGTGCCGCCTGATGCTAATCGTTTGCGTAAAAACCTCTGTCAAGACCTATCTTCATTAGGGAGAAACGGTTTACACTATAGGCCAGTACCCAAATGGGTGATTGTTTCCCGTATATTTTAAGTTAGCTGAGTCAGGAGATGCGGATGTTAAAGCGTGAAATGAACATTGCCGATTATGATGCCGAACTGTGGCAAGCAATGGAGCAGGAAGTGGTGCGTCAGGAAGAGCATATTGAACTGATTGCGTCAGAAAACTATACCAGCCCACGTGTCATGCAGGCTCAGGGGTCTCAGCTAACCAACAAATATGCTGAAGGTTATCCAGGCAAACGCTACTACGGCGGCTGTGAGTATGTTGACGTGGTTGAACAACTGGCTATCGATCGCGCTAAAGCGCTGTTCGGTGCAGATTATGCCAACGTACAGCCTCACTCAGGTTCTCAGGCTAACTTTGCCGTTTACACTGCGCTGTTACAGCCGGGTGATACCATTCTGGGGATGAATCTGGCGCACGGTGGTCACCTGACGCACGGTTCTCCGGTCAACCTGTCTGGCAAACTCTACAACGTTATTCCTTACGGCATTGATGAAAGTGGCAAAATCGATTACGAAGAAATGGCTGAGCTGGCTCGTACCCACAAACCAAAAATGATTATTGGCGGCTTCTCTGCATACTCCGGCGTGGTTGACTGGGCGAAAATGCGTGAAATCGCCGACAGCATCGGTGCTTACCTGTTTGTTGATATGGCGCACGTTGCTGGTCTGGTTGCGGCGGATGTGTACCCGAACCCGGTTCCTCATGCGCACATCGTGACCACCACCACTCACAAAACGCTGGCGGGTCCACGCGGTGGTCTGATTCTGGCGAAAGGCGGCGACGAAGATCTGTACAAGAAACTGAACTCTGCGGTATTCCCCGGTGGTCAGGGTGGCCCGTTGATGCACGTTATCGCGGGTAAAGCCGTTGCGCTGAAAGAAGCGATGGAGCCTGAGTTCAAGGTTTATCAGCAGCAGGTTGCGAAAAACGCCAAAGCGATGGTCGAAGTATTTCTGGCCCGGGGTTACGACGTGGTTTCCGGCGGTACCAGCAACCATCTGTTCCTGTTGGATCTGGTGAGTAAGAATATCACCGGTAAAGATGCTGATGCGGCGTTGGGCCGTGCGAACATCACCGTTAATAAAAACAGCGTTCCGAACGATCCTAAGAGCCCGTTCGTTACCTCTGGCGTGCGTATTGGTACGCCGGCAGCGACGCGCCGTGGTTTTAAAGAAGCGGAAGTTAGTGAACTGGCCGGCTGGATCTGTGATGTGCTGGATAACATCAATGATGAAGCCACCATTGAACGCACCAAGCAAAAAGTGCTGGATATCTGCGCCCGTTTCCCGGTTTATGCATAATCCCGATATTTTCCCCGATGGTCATCGTCGGGGAGATATTTCAAAACGTCAGCCTTTGCGCTGGCGTTTTTTTATCCCTGCATAAACACCACCTCCTATGGAGGTGGTCAGCAAC
>NZ_QDKJ01000025.1:0-25180 GCF_003115815.1 Brenneria roseae subsp. americana
TACCGTTGGTGCGGGCGTTGTTGCTAAAGTTATCGCTTAATCGCTGATACACTAACAGCATAAAAAGGCACTTCGGTGCCTTTTTTTATACCTGCTTATCTAAATGTGAATTGAAATAAAAACCATTCCTATTTACAATGGCGCATTGGTTAAAAAATCGCAGGGAGTGATTTTAAACGCCGCAGGGGTGGCAGGGCAGGACGCCGGTCATAAAAAATGAGTTGCTCTGGTATGTATGTTTGCTTGTGTAATGCCATCTCTGATAAAGCGATCCGTAATGCGGTTCGTCAGCATCAACCTCAGTCTATGCAGCAGTTGCGTAAGTTGGTTCCTATTGGAACGGATTGTGGCAAATGTATCCGCCAGGCGAGAGTTATCTTTGAGGATGAACAGGCTAAAGTCCCTGATATGTATGAAGTAGCATAAAATGTAAGGTCTTTTTTTGACTCTATCTGCTTACTGGTTCTACACTTTTAAGAACTGGAGCGGAGGAGTGTGTCATGAAAGGCGATAAAAAAGTCATTACGTATTTGAATAAGTTATTGGGCAATGAGCTGGTAGCAATCAACCAATATTTCCTGCATGCCCGAATGTTTAAAAACTGGGGGCTGACCCGTCTCAACGATCACGAGTATCATGAGTCTATTGACGAAATGAAACACGCCGATCGCTATATTGAACGAATTCTTTTTCTCGAAGGTGTTCCCAATCTGCAAGATTTGGGGAAACTGAATATCGGAGAAGATGTCGAGGAAATTTTTCGTTCCGATCTTCAACTTGAATTAGATGGCGCCAAGGATTTACGTGAGGCCATCGCTTACTCGGATTCTGTGCATGATTATGTCAGCAGAGATCTGATGATAGAAATCCTGGCTGACGAAGAAGGTCATATCGACTGGTTGGAGACTGAGTTAGATCTGATATCCCGCCTTGGCATACAAAACTATCTGCAGAGTCAGCTTAAAGAACAATAAATTGCGCTTTAAATCATGACCTATCTATTACGGCCGGGCGTATTGTTGCCCGGTCGCCACATTAAATCATTTCACCCTTCTTGTTGCTTCCTGAATCAATTTGCGTATAATGCGCGAGCTTACTAAAACTAAGGTAAGCCTGATTCGATTTGAGTCAGAGGGCTAAGTTATTAATTAGCCAAACAATACTCCCGATATGGGGGTTATGTACCGACGATTACACTCCCCCATCAATCGAAATGGGTGTGAGGAGTAGTTATTTACGTTTATAAAATAATTGGAGCTCTGGTCTCATGCAGAACCAAAGAATCCGTATCCGCCTGAAAGCGTTTGATCATCGTCTGATTGATCAATCAACCGCGGAAATCGTCGAGACTGCCAAGCGCACTGGTGCGCAAGTCCGTGGTCCGATCCCGCTGCCGACCCGCAAAGAGCGCTTTACCGTTCTGATTTCTCCGCACGTCAATAAAGATGCGCGCGATCAGTATGAAATTCGCACTCACAAGCGTCTGGTTGACATCGTTGAGCCAACTGAGAAAACCGTTGATGCTCTGATGCGTCTGGATCTGGCTGCCGGTGTAGACGTGCAGATCAGCCTGGGTTAATCAGGTCATTGAGCGATTGAGAGGTTGAAACAATGATTGGTTTAGTCGGTAAAAAAGTGGGCATGACCCGTATCTTCACTGAAGATGGCGTATCTATCCCCGTAACCGTTATCGAAATTGAAGCAAACCGCGTCACTCAGGTTAAAGACCTGGCTAACGACGGTTACCGCGCTGTGCAGGTAACTACCGGTGCTAAAAAAGCAAGCCGTGTTACCAAACCAGAAGCGGGTCACTTTGCTAAAGCTGGTGTTGAAGCCGGCCGTACCCTGCGTGAATTCCGTCTGTCTGAAGGCGAAGAATTTTCTGTAGGCCAGAGCATTAGTGTTGAAATTTTCGCAGACGTTAAAAAAGTAGACGTTACTGGTACATCTAAAGGTAAAGGGTTTGCCGGCACAGTTAAGCGCTGGAACTTCCGTACCCAGGATGCTACCCACGGTAACTCCTTGTCTCACCGCGTTCCGGGTTCTATCGGTCAGAACCAGACTCCGGGCAAAGTGTTCAAAGGCAAGAAAATGGCAGGCCAACTGGGCAACGAGCGTGTAACCGTTCAGAGCCTGGATGTAGTGCGTGTTGACGCTGAGCGCAACCTGCTGCTGGTTAAGGGTGCTGTTCCGGGTGCAACCGGTAGCGACCTGATCGTTAAACCAGCTGTGAAGGCGTGAGGAGATAGCAATGGAATTAGTATTGAAAGACGCGCAAAGCGCGCTGACTGTTTCCGAAACTACCTTCGGTCGTGATTTCAACGAAGCGCTGGTACACCAGGTTGTTGTTGCTTACGCAGCAGGTGCCCGTCAAGGTACTCGCGCTCAGAAGACCCGTGCTGAAGTAACTGGTTCCGGTAAAAAACCGTGGCGTCAGAAAGGTACTGGCCGTGCGCGTTCTGGTTCTATCAAGAGCCCGATCTGGCGTTCCGGTGGGGTAACCTTTGCTGCCAAGCCTCAGGATCACAGTCAGAAAGTTAACAAAAAGATGTACCGCGGCGCGCTGAAAAGCATCCTGTCCGAACTGGTACGTCAAGATCGTCTGATCGTTGTCGAGAAGTTCTCTGTAGAAGCGCCGAAAACCAAGCTGCTGGCACAGAAACTGAAAGACATGGCGCTGGAAGACGTGCTGATTATCACCGGTGAACTGGATGAGAATCTGTTCCTGGCGGCGCGCAACCTGTACAAGGTTGACGTGCGTGATGCAGCAGGTATCGACCCAGTTAGCCTGATCGCCTTCGACAAAGTCGTCATGACTGCTGATGCTGTTAAGCAAGTTGAGGAGATGCTGGCATGATCCGTGAAGAACGTCTGCTGAAAGTATTGCGCGCGCCGCACGTTTCTGAAAAAGCGTCTACTGCGATGGAAAAGAACAACACCATCGTGCTCAAAGTTGCTAAAGACGCGACTAAAGCAGAAATCAAAGCTGCAGTGCAGAAACTGTTTGAAGTCGAAGTCAATGATGTTCGCACCCTGGTAGTTAAAGGAAAAGTGAAACGTCATGGACAGCGTATCGGTCGTCGTAGCGACTGGAAAAAAGCTTACGTCACCCTGAAAGAAGGCCAGAATCTGGACTTCATCGGCGGCGCAGAGTAAGTCGGAGGAGTAAAGAACAATGGCAATTGTTAAATGTAAACCGACATCTCCGGGTCGTCGCCACGTTGTTAAAGTGGTTAACCCTGAGCTGCACAAGGGCAAACCTTATGCCCCGTTGCTGGAAAAGAGCAGCAAATCCGGTGGCCGTAACAACAATGGCCGCATCACCACCCGTCATATCGGTGGTGGTCATAAACAGCAATATCGTCTGGTTGACTTCAAACGCAATAAAGATGGTATTCCTGCTGTTGTTGAGCGTCTGGAGTACGATCCGAACCGTTCCGCGAACATCGCGCTGGTTCTGTACAAAGACGGCGAACGCCGTTACATCCTGGCGCCGAAAGGCCTGAAAGCAGGTGACCAGATTCAATCTGGCGTTGATGCTGCAATCAAAACCGGTAACACCTTGCCGATGCGTAACATCCCTGTCGGTTCAACGGTTCACAACGTAGAAATGAAACCAGGTAAAGGCGGCCAGCTGGCTCGCTCAGCCGGTGCCTACGTTCAGATCGTTGCGCGCGATGGCGCTTACGTTACCCTGCGTCTGCGCTCTGGCGAAATGCGTAAAGTCGAATCTGACTGCCGCGCTACGCTGGGCGAAGTCGGCAACGCTGAGCATATGCTGCGCGTTCTGGGTAAAGCAGGTGCTGCACGCTGGCGTGGTGTTCGTCCTACCGTTCGCGGTACGGCGATGAACCCGGTAGACCACCCGCACGGTGGTGGTGAAGGTCGTAACTTTGGTAAGCACCCGGTTTCTCCGTGGGGCGTTCAGACCAAAGGTAAGAAGACCCGCAGCAACAAGCGTACTGATAAATTTATCGTACGTCGCCGTACTAAATAATCTTAGAGGATAAACCATGCCACGTTCTCTCAAGAAAGGTCCATTTATTGACCTGCACTTGCTGAAGAAGGTAGAGAAAGCGGTGGAAAGCGGTGACAAGAAGCCTTTGCGCACTTGGTCCCGTCGTTCAACGATCTTTCCAAACATGATCGGTTTGACCATCGCTGTCCATAATGGTCGTCAGCACGTTCCGGTGTTTGTTTCCGATGAAATGGTCGGTCACAAACTGGGTGAATTCGCGCCGACTCGTACTTATCGCGGCCACGCGGCCGATAAAAAGGCCAAGAAGCGCTAAGGTAGGAGGAAGAGATGGAAACTATCGCTAAACATCGCCACGCTCGTTCTTCTGCCCAGAAGGTTCGCCTGGTGGCTGACCTGATTCGCGGTAAGAAAGTGTCGCAAGCTCTGGATATTCTGACCTACACCAACAAGAAAGCTGCTGGTCTGGTTAAAAAAGTGCTGGAGTCTGCCATTGCTAACGCAGAACACAACGATGGCGCTGACATTGATGATCTGAAAGTTGCGAAAATCTTCGTTGACGAAGGCCCAAGCATGAAGCGCATTATGCCGCGTGCTAAAGGTCGTGCGGATCGCATCCTGAAGCGTACCAGCCACATTACTGTGGTTGTGTCCGATCGCTGAGACTCTGGAGACTAGCAATGGGTCAGAAAGTACATCCTAATGGTATTCGACTGGGTATTGTCAAACCTTGGAACTCTACCTGGTACGCAAATACCAAAGAATTCGCTGACAACCTGGACAGCGACTTTAAAGTTCGTAAATACCTGACGAAGGAACTGGAGAAGGCTTCCGTTTCTCGTATCGTTATCGAACGTCCGGCTAAAAGCATCCGTGTGACTATTCACACCGCTCGCCCGGGTATCGTTATCGGTAAAAAAGGTGAAGATGTTGAAAAACTGCGCAAAGTCGTAGCGGATATCGCTGGCGTACCTGCACAGATCAATATCGCCGAAGTTCGTAAACCCGAACTGGACGCAAAACTGGTTGCTGACAGCATCACTTCACAGCTGGAGCGTCGTGTGATGTTCCGTCGTGCGATGAAGCGTGCCGTACAGAACGCCATGCGTCTGGGCGCTAAAGGGATCAAGGTTGAAGTAAGCGGCCGTCTGGGCGGCGCTGAAATCGCGCGTACCGAATGGTACCGTGAAGGTCGCGTTCCGTTGCACACGCTGCGTGCGGATATCGACTACAACACCTCCGAAGCGCACACCACTTATGGTGTTATCGGTGTGAAAGTGTGGATCTTCAAAGGTGAGATCCTGGGTGGTATGGCTGCCGTTGAACAACCGGAAAAACCGGCTGCTCAACCTAAAAAGCAGCAGCGTAAAGGCCGCAAGTAAGGAGAGTCGCTGATGTTACAACCAAAGCGTACAAAATTCCGTAAGATGCACAAAGGCCGCAACCGTGGTCTGGCTGCCGGTACGGATGTTAGCTTCGGCACTTTCGGTCTGAAAGCTGTTGGCCGCGGTCGCCTGACTGCTCGTCAAATCGAAGCTGCACGTCGTGCCATGACCCGTGCCGTTAAGCGTCAAGGTAAGATCTGGATCCGTGTATTCCCGGACAAACCGATTACCGAAAAGCCGCTTGAAGTCCGTATGGGTAAAGGTAAAGGTAACGTAGAGTATTGGGTTGCCTTGATTCAGCCAGGTAAAGTCCTGTACGAAATGGACGGTGTGCCGGAAGAGTTAGCCCGTGAGGCATTCCAACTGGCAGCAGCGAAACTGCCGATCAAAACCACCTTTGTAACTAAGACGGTGATGTAATGAAAGCACAAGAGCTGCGTGAAAAGAGCGTTGAAGAGCTGAACACTGAGCTGCTCGAACTGCTGCGCGAACAATTCAATCTGCGCATGCAGGCGGCAAGTGGCCAGCTGCAACAAACTCACCTGTTGAAACAAGTGCGTCGTAATGTTGCACGTGTTAAGACTTTACTGACTGAGAAGGCGGGTGCGTAATGACCGATAAAATCCGTACTCTGCAAGGCCGTGTCGTGAGCGACAAAATGGAGAAATCCATGGTTGTTGCCATCGAACGTTTCGTGAAACACCCGCTTTACGGTAAGTTCATTAAACGTACGACCAAGCTGCACGTACATGACGAAAACAACGAATGCGGTATCGGTGACGTGGTTGAAATCCGCGAATGCCGTCCGCTGTCCAAAACTAAGTCTTGGACGCTTGTTCGCGTTGTAGAGAAAGCGATTCTGTAATACAGTAGCGCTCTTCTCAATATGATAAACGGCTCAGTGAATGAGCCGTTTATTTTTTCTACCCATAACAAGGAAGCGGTGTTATAATGCTGCGCCCTTAATTATGGGGTATTTTAATGGCCTATCATGGGTCCTAAAGTAGTAGTTGACATTAGCGGAGCACTAACATGATCCAAGAACAGACTATGCTGAATGTGGCCGACAACTCCGGTGCACGTCGCGTAATGTGTATCAAGGTTCTAGGTGGCTCGCACCGTCGCTACGCAGGCGTCGGCGATATCATCAAAATTACCATCAAGGAAGCAATTCCTCGCGGTAAGGTGAAGAAAGGCGATGTGCTGAAGGCGGTTGTGGTGCGCACCAAGAAGGGTGTTCGTCGCCCGGACGGTTCTGTCATTCGCTTCGATGGAAATGCTTGCGTTATTCTAAACAATAACAGCGAACAGCCTATCGGTACGCGTATTTTTGGGCCGGTAACTCGTGAACTGCGCAATGAGAAGTTCATGAAAATTATCTCTCTGGCACCAGAAGTACTCTAAGGAGCGAATCATGGCAGCGAAAATCCGTCGTGATGACGAAGTTATCGTGCTAACCGGCAAAGATAAAGGTAAGCGCGGTAAAGTAAAAAATGTCCTGTCTGCTAGTAAGGTCATTGTTGAAGGTATCAACCTGGTCAAGAAACATCAGAAGCCGGTTCCGGCCCTGAATCAACCAGGCGGCATCGTTGAAAAAGAAGCTGCAATTCAGGTTTCCAACCTTGCAATCTTCAATGCGGCAACTGGTAAGGCTGACCGTGTAGGCTTTAGATTCGAGGACGGCAAAAAAGTCCGTTTCTTTAAATCTAATAGCGAAACTATCAAGTAATTTGGAGTAGTACGATGGCGAAACTGCATGATTACTACAAAGACGAAGTAGTTAAAAAACTCATGACTGAGTTTAGCTACAATTCTGTCATGCAAGTCCCTCGGGTCGAGAAGATCACCCTGAACATGGGTGTTGGTGAAGCGATCGCTGACAAGAAACTGCTGGATAACGCAGCAGCTGACTTGGCAGCAATCTCCGGTCAAAAACCGTTTATCACCAAAGCACGCAAATCTGTTGCAGGCTTCAAAATCCGCCAGGGCTATCCGATCGGCTGTAAAGTAACTCTGCGTGGCGAACGCATGTGGGAGTTCCTTGAGCGACTGATTACCATTGCTGTACCGCGTATCCGTGACTTCCGTGGCCTGTCCGCCAAGTCATTCGATGGCCGTGGTAACTACAGCATGGGTGTGCGTGAGCAGATCATCTTCCCGGAAATCGACTATGACAAAGTCGATCGCGTTCGTGGTTTGGATATTACCATTACCACTACTGCGAAATCCGATGATGAAGGCCGCGCGCTGTTGGCCGCCTTTAACTTCCCGTTCCGCAAGTAAGGTAGGGTTACTAATGGCTAAGCAATCCATGAAAGCACGCGAAGTTGTTCGCGTGAAACTGGCTGATAAATACCGCGCTAAACGCGAGGAATTGAAAGCTATTATCTCTGGTGTGAACTCGTCCGACGAAGAACGTTGGGATGCAGTTCTTAAGCTGCAGACTCTGCCGCGTGATTCCAGCCCGTCTCGTCAGCGTAACCGCTGCCGCCAAACTGGTCGTCCGCACGCTTTCCTGCGGAAGTTCGGGTTGAGCCGTATCAAGGTCCGTGAAGCCGCTATGCGCGGTGAAATTCCGGGTCTGAAAAAGGCTAGCTGGTAATTGTCACCAATTGAATCACGGGAGTAAAGACAGATGAGCATGCAAGATCCGATCGCGGATATGCTGACCCGTATCCGTAACGGTCAAGCCGCGAACAAAGTTGCGGTCACCATGCCTTCCTCCAAGCTGAAAGTGGCAATTGCCAACGTGCTGAAGGAAGAAGGCTATATTGAAGATTTTAAAATCGAAGGCGACGCCAAGCCGGTTCTGGAATTAGAACTTAAATATTTCCAGGGCAAGGCAGTGGTAGAAAGCATTCAGCGAGTAAGCCGTCCAGGTCTGCGCATCTATAAAAGAAAAGATGAGCTGCCAAAAGTTATGGCCGGTTTAGGTATCGCGGTTGTTTCTACCTCTAAAGGTGTTATGACTGATCGTGCAGCTCGCCAGGCAGGTCTTGGTGGCGAGATTATCTGCTACGTAGCTTAATCGGGAGGAAAGAATGTCTCGTGTTGCAAAAGCACCCGTCGTCATTCCTGCCGGCGTAGAGGTAAAACTCAACGGTCAGGAAATTTCGGTTAAGGGTAAAAACGGCGAGCTGAGTCGTAAGATCCATGATGCTGTTGAAATTAAGCAGGATGACAACGTTCTGACTTTCGCTCCGCGCGAAGGTTTCGTTGACGGTTGGGCCCAGGCGGGCACGACTCGCGCTCTGCTGAACTCAATGGTTATCGGTGTTACCGAAGGCTTCACTAAGAAGCTGCAACTGGTTGGTGTTGGTTACCGTGCCGCTGTTAAAGGCAACGTAGTGAACCTGTCTCTTGGGTTCTCTCACCCGGTTGATCACGCACTGCCGGCAGGTATTACTGCAGAGTGTCCTAGCCAAACTGAAATCGTGCTGAAAGGCGCTGATAAGCAGGTTATTGGTCAGGTCGCTGCGGAATTACGCGCCTACCGTCGTCCTGAGCCTTATAAAGGCAAGGGTGTCCGTTACGCCGACGAAGTCGTGCGTACCAAAGAGGCTAAGAAGAAGTAAGGTAACACTATGGATAAGAAAGCAGCTCGTATCCGTCGTGCGACCCGCGCACGCCGCAAGCTCCAGGAACTGGGTGCGACGCGTCTGGTGGTACATCGTACCCCGCGCCATATTTATGCGCAGGTCATCGCACCGAACGGTTCTGAAGTCCTGGTAGCCGCTTCTACTGTAGAAAAAGCTATCGCTGAACAACTGAAGTATACCGGTAACAAAGATGCAGCTATCGCAGTAGGTAAAGCTATTGCTGAACGCGCGTTGGAAAAAGGCATCAAAGACGTTGCTTTTGACCGTTCCGGTTTCCAATATCATGGTCGAGTCCAGGCACTGGCAGATGCTGCCCGTGAAGCTGGCCTTCAGTTCTAAGGTAGAGGTGTAAGATGGCTCACATCGAGAAACAAGCTGGCGAACTGCAGGAAAAGCTGATCGCGGTAAATCGCGTATCTAAAACCGTTAAAGGTGGTCGTATTTTTAGCTTCACCGCACTGACTGTAGTGGGTGATGGTAATGGCCGCGTCGGTTTTGGTTACGGAAAAGCACGCGAAGTTCCGGCAGCGATCCAGAAAGCGATGGAAAAAGCCCGTCGCAATATGATGAATGTCGCGCTGAACAACGGCACCCTGCAGCACCCGGTTAAAGGTGCTCACACGGGTTCTCGTGTGTTCATGCAGCCGGCTTCCGAAGGTACCGGTATTATCGCCGGTGGTGCAATGCGCGCCGTCCTGGAAGTCGCAGGGGTACACAACGTATTGGCTAAGGCCTATGGTTCCACCAACCCGATTAACGTGGTTCGTGCAACGATTGATGGTCTGGCCAATATGAAGTCCCCGGAAATGGTCGCTGCCAAGCGTGGTAAATCCGTTGAAGAAATTCTGGGGTAATTAACCATGGCAAAGACTATTAAAATAACTCAAACCCGCAGTGCAATCGGTCGTCTGCCGAAACATAAGGCAACGCTGCTTGGCCTGGGTCTGCGTCGTATTGGTCATACTGTTGAACGTGAGGATACTCCTGCGGTTCGTGGTATGGTCAACGCGGTTTCCTATATGGTTAAAGTGGAGGAGTAACAGATGCGTTTGAATACTCTGTCTCCGGCCGAAGGCGCCAAACATGCTCCTAAGCGTGTAGGTCGTGGTATCGGTTCCGGCCTGGGTAAAACCGGCGGACGCGGCGTCAAGGGTCAGAACTCTCGTTCTGGCGGTGGCGTGCGTCGCGGTTTCGAAGGCGGTCAGATGCCTTTATACCGTCGCCTGCCGAAATTCGGTTTTACTTCTCGTAAAGCGATGGTCACGGCAGAGATTCGTCTGTCTGACCTGGCTAAAGTAGAAGGCGACGTTGTTGACCTGAATACGCTGAAAGCCGCTAATGTTATTGGCGTTCAGATCGAATTTGCGAAAGTGATTCTGTCAGGTGAAGTTGCTCGTCCGGTAACGATTCGTGGTCTGCGTGTCACTAAAGGCGCTCGTGCTGCTATCGAAGCTGCTGGCGGTAAAATTGAGGAATAAGTAGCAGATGGCCAAACAACCAGGATTAGATTTTCAAAGTGCTAAAGGCGGAGTTGGCGAACTGAAGCGCAGACTATTGTTTGTTATCGGTGCGCTGATTGTTTTCCGTATTGGCTCTTTTATCCCAATTCCTGGTATTGATGCCACTGTGCTTGCCAAATTGCTTGAACAGCAGCGAGGCACCATCATTGAAATGTTTAACATGTTCTCTGGTGGTGCTCTCAGCCGTGCTTCTATCTTTGCTCTGGGTATTATGCCGTACATTTCGGCGTCAATTATTATCCAGCTGTTAACGGTGGTTCATCCCACGTTGGCGGAAATAAAGAAAGAAGGGGAGGCTGGCCGTCGCAAGTTTAGCCAGTACACCCGTTACGGTACTCTGGTATTGGCTATATTCCAGTCGATCGGTATTGCTACCGGTTTGCCGAATATGCCTGGGATGCAAGGCTTGGTGTTAAACCCAGGCTTTGCTTTCTACTTTACCGCTGTTGTCAGCCTGGTTACCGGGACGATGTTCCTGATGTGGCTGGGTGAACAGATTACTGAACGGGGTATCGGTAACGGTATTTCGATCATAATCTTTGCTGGTATTGTTGCGGGATTGCCGCCGGCCATTGGCCATACCATCGAGCAAGCGCGGCAAGGCGACCTGCACTTCCTCCTGTTGCTGTTGGTTGCAGTTTTAGTGTTTGCAGTAACCTTCTTCGTTGTTTTCATTGAGCGTGGTCAACGGCGTATTGTCGTCAACTATGCCAAGCGTCAACAAGGACGTCGTGTTTATGCAGCACAGAGTACGCATTTACCGTTGAAAGTGAACATGGCGGGGGTTATCCCGGCTATTTTTGCTTCCAGCATTATTCTGTTCCCGGCTACGATTGCATCCTGGTTCGGGGGCGGTACCGGTTGGAACTGGCTGACTACAATTTCGATGTATTTGCAGCCTGGACAACCGCTTTATGTGTTACTCTATGCGACTGCAATCATCTTCTTCTGTTTCTTCTACACTGCGTTGGTTTTCAACCCTCGTGAAACAGCAGATAACCTGAAGAAGTCCGGTGCATTCGTGCCAGGAATTCGTCCGGGAGAGCAAACGGCGAAATATATCGATAAAGTAATGACTCGTCTGACTTTGATTGGTGCGATGTATATTACTTTTATCTGCCTGATCCCGGAGTTCATGCGTGACGCAATGAAAGTGCCCTTCTATTTTGGCGGTACGTCATTATTGATCGTTGTTGTGGTCATCATGGACTTTATGGCTCAAGTGCAAACTCTGATGATGTCGAGTCAGTACGAGTCTGCATTGAAGAAAGCAAACCTGAAAGGCTATAACCGTTAATCAGGCGAGCTTGAGAAGTTACGGAGAGTAAAAATGAAAGTTCGTGCTTCCGTCAAGAAATTATGTCGTAACTGTAAGATTGTTAAGCGTAACGGTGTCGTTCGTGTGATCTGCAGTGCCGAGCCGAAGCATAAACAGCGTCAAGGCTGATTATCTCGCATATTTTTCTTGCAAAGTTGGGTTGAGCTGGCTAGATTAGCCAGCCAATCTTTTGTCTGTAACTGCAATGCTATTTGAGTATCCTGAAAACGGGCTTTTCAGAATGGTATTGCTGTATAAAATTGTAGGAGTGCATAGTGGCCCGTATAGCAGGCATTAACATTCCTGATCATAAACATACCGTTATCGCATTAACGGCGATCTACGGTATCGGTAAGACTCGTTCGCAGGCAATTTGCGCTGCTTCGGATATTGCCGAAAATGTTAAGATCAGTGAGCTGTCTGAAGAGCAAATCGATAAGCTGCGTGACGAAGTTGCCAAGTTTGTTGTCGAAGGCGATCTGCGTCGTGAAGTTACCCTGAGCATCAAGCGTCTTATGGACCTTGGTACTTATCGTGGTTTGCGTCATCGTCGTGGTCTGCCGGTTCGCGGTCAGCGTACCAAGACTAACGCCCGTACCCGTAAGGGTCCGCGCAAACCGATCAAGAAATAATCGGGGTGATTGAATAATGGCAAAGGCACCTATTCGTGCACGTAAGCGTGTAAGAAAGCAAGTCTCTGACGGTGTGGCTCATATCCATGCTTCTTTCAACAACACCATCGTAACTATTACCGATCGTCAGGGTAATGCGCTGGGTTGGGCAACTGCCGGTGGTTCCGGTTTCCGTGGTTCTCGTAAATCCACTCCGTTCGCCGCTCAGGTTGCAGCAGAGCGCTGTGCTGAAGCAGTGAAAGAGTACGGTATCAAGAACTTGGAAGTTATGGTTAAAGGACCTGGTCCGGGCCGTGAGTCTACTATCCGCGCATTGAACGCGGCTGGTTTCCGCATCACTAATATTACTGATGTGACTCCGATCCCTCATAACGGTTGTCGTCCGCCGAAAAAGCGCCGCGTATAACGCCGCTTTTAGGATTGTTGGAGAAAGAAAATGGCAAGATATTTGGGTCCTAAGCTCAAGCTGAGCCGTCGTGAAGGCACCGACCTGTTTCTGAAGTCTGGTGTTCGTGCGATCGATTCCAAGTGTAAAATTGAACAAGCTCCTGGCCAGCATGGTGCGCGTAAACCGCGTCTGTCTGACTATGGTGTGCAGTTGCGTGAAAAGCAAAAAGTTCGCCGTATGTACGGTGTGCTGGAACGCCAGTTCCGTAACTATTACAAAGAAGCAGCACGTCTGAAAGGCAACACTGGTGCGAACCTGTTGCAATTACTGGAAGGTCGTCTGGATAACGTTGTTTATCGTATGGGTTTTGGCGCTACTCGTGCAGAAGCACGTCAGCTGGTTAGCCATAAAGCCATCATGGTAAATGGTCGCGTTGTCAGCATCGCTTCTTATCAGGTATCCCCGAATGACGTAGTCAGCATCCGTGAGAAAGCGAAAAAGCAATCTCGCGTTAAGGCCGCTCTGGAGCTGGCTGAACAGCGTGAAAAGCCAACTTGGCTGGAAGTTGATGCTGCCAAGATGGAAGGTGTGTTCAAACGTATTCCTGAACGTACCGATCTGTCTGCGGACATTAATGAACACCTGATCGTCGAGCTTTACTCCAAGTAAAGCTTAGTACCAAAGAGAGGACACAATGCAGGGTTCTGTGACAGAGTTTCTAAAACCGCGCCTGGTTGATATCGAGCAAGTGAGTTCGACGCACGCCAAGGTGACCCTTGAGCCGTTAGAGCGGGGCTTCGGCCATACTCTTGGCAACGCACTGCGCCGTATTCTGCTTTCATCCATGCCAGGTTGCGCGGTGACCGAGGTTGAGATTGATGGTGTACTGCATGAGTACAGCACCAAAGAAGGCGTACAGGAAGACATCCTGGAAATCCTGCTCAACCTGAAAGGGCTGGCGGTGAGAGTTCAAGGAAAAGATGAAGTTATTCTTACCCTGAATAAATCTGGCATTGGCCCTGTGACTGCAGCCGACATCGTCCATGATGGTGATGTCGAAATCGTCAAGCCACAGCACTTGATCTGCCATCTGACTGATGAAAACGCGGCTATCAGCATGCGTATTAAGGTTCAGCGTGGTCGTGGTTATGTGCCGGCATCTGCCCGTATTCATACGGAAGAAGATGAGCGCCCGATTGGTCGCCTGTTAGTCGATGCTTGCTACAGCCCTGTAGAGCGTATTGCCTACAATGTTGAAGCGGCACGTGTCGAACAGCGTACTGACCTGGACAAGCTGGTCATCGAAATGGAAACCAATGGTACGATCGATCCTGAAGAGGCGATCCGCCGTGCGGCGACCATTCTGGCTGAACAACTTGAAGCTTTTGTTGACCTGCGTGATGTACGTCAACCAGAAGTTAAAGAAGAAAAACCAGAATTCGATCCGATCCTGCTGCGCCCTGTTGACGATCTGGAATTGACTGTCCGCTCTGCTAACTGCCTTAAGGCAGAAGCTATCCACTACATCGGTGATCTGGTACAGCGTACCGAGGTTGAGCTGTTGAAAACGCCTAACCTGGGTAAAAAATCTCTTACTGAGATTAAAGATGTGCTGGCTTCACGTGGTTTGTCTCTGGGCATGCGTCTGGAAAACTGGCCACCGGCAAGCATTGCTGATGAGTAACCAGATCACAGGTTAAGGTTTTACTGAGAAGGATAAGGTCATGCGCCATCGTAAGAGTGGTCGTCAACTGAACCGTAACAGCAGCCATCGTCAGGCTATGTTCCGTAACATGGCTAGTTCTTTGGTTCGTCATGAGATTATCAAGACGACCCTGCCGAAAGCGAAAGAGCTGCGTCGTGTTGTTGAACCGCTGATTACTCTTGCCAAGACCGACAGCGTTGCTAATCGTCGTCTGGCATTCGCCCGTACTCGTGATAACGAGATCGTGGCAAAACTGTTTAATGAACTGGGCCCGCGTTTCGCGAGCCGTGCCGGTGGTTACACTCGTATTCTGAAGTGTGGCTTCCGTGCAGGCGACAATGCGCCGATGGCATACATCGAGCTCGTTGATCGTGCAGCTTCCCAAACAGAAGAAGTCGCTACTGCAGAGTAATCTGTAAGAGCATAAAAAAACCGGGGAAACCCGGTTTTTTTATGTCTGAAATACGGTTAACCTTGATGAGAGTGACACTACTTCAGAGGTTATGATGTGGTTAATTGATGAAATGGTTGAACGTCATATTGCCTGCGCTCAGCAAGAGGGCGCGTTTGATAATCTTCCCGGTTCAGGGCGTCCATTAGCTTTGGATGATGATAGCGCTGTGCCTCCGGATCTCAGAGTTGCCTATCGTTTGCTTAAAAATGCAGGATGCCTACCGGTTGAACTGCAAGAGCGTAAGGAAGCATTAGAACTGGCGGATATTCTGCGTACTATTTGTCGGGAATCGCCTGATTATCAAGACGCGTCGCAGCGTCTGCGAGTGCTTGAATTGAGCTTGCGCCAAAAGGGGATGAATACTGATTTCTTACACGGCGAATATGCATCGTCACTGAAAAAAAGATTTTAAGTGCGGTAATAAATTATTCTGACCAGTCTGTTTTAACCTTATTTTCTGCACTATACTCTTTCACGCTTTATTTCTATTATCCATCCTATGAGGAGTGATTATGACTACCTATCGTCATAAACGAGGAAAGATCCAAGATAATGCTATCGAAGCATTGCTGCATGATCCACTGTTTCGCCAACGAGTAGAGGTTAATGTAAAAGGCAAAGGTAGCTATCGTAGAAAAGACAAACATGCAAAGAAGGGAAACTGGGAGGTCAGCGGTAAGAAATCAAATGATTATTTACCGCTGACCTTTTTGTTTTCTGATATGAAACGTTGTGACACAACGTATTTTATAGATCGTTTCTTTAAGATATTTACAGTTTAGACTGTTGTTGATCTTTTAGCAGATCGCGAATTTCAGCTAATAATGTCTCTTCCGCACTGGGTTTTAGTGGTTCAGCTGGCGCATCTTCTTGTTTACGGCGCATTTTATTCATTAGCTTAATTGCCATGAAAATGGCAAACGCAACAATAATGAAATCAAAGATATTCTGAATAAAAACACCGTAATGCATAATTACCGCAGGTATATCTCCCTGAGCATCACGTAAAACCAGGCTGAATTGTTTGAAATCAACGCCGCCGATCAGTAACCCTAAGGGGGGCATGATGATATCGGAGACCAGTGACGAAACAATTTTACCAAAAGCGGCACCAATGATTACCCCGACAGCCAGATCAACAACATTACCGCGCATAGCAAATTCGCGGAATTCTTTAATAATACTCATAACCACTCTCCTTGATAAAAGATCAATTAATTTTAACCAATAGTTTGATATTTTCCACATTGCCCAACCCGATTTAAACAGGCATATCCCGGCAATTATAAAAAGAACGGACTCGGTTGGAATAAACGTTCTACATCTGGTACGAATTTTTTGTCTGTTAAAAACATAATGACATGATCGCCTTGTTCAATATGCGTATTATCATTTGCGATAATGACATCATCGCCCCGAACAATCGCGCCAATGGTTGTACCGGGGGGAAGTTTTATATCTTCAATCGTCCGTCCGACGACTTTTGATGTACCTTCGTCTCCATGAGCGATGGCTTCAATCGCTTCTGCCACCCCTCGGCGAAGAGAGGACACGCTGACAATATCCGCTTTGCGGACATGGCTGAGTAAAGCCGAAATCGTTGCCTGCTGCGGCGATATGGCAACATCAATGACGCTTCCCTGTACTAAATCGACGTAAGCCCGCCGTTGGATAAGAACCATCACTTTTTTGGCCCCCATCCGTTTCGCCAGCATGGCAGACATAATATTGGCTTCATCATCGTTGGTTATAGCGATAAAGACGTCAATTTGTTCAATATGCTCTTCAGCAAGGAGCTCTTGATCTGAAGCATCACCGTGAAAAACAATGGTGTCTTGCAATAGTTCGGCCAGTTCAGCGGCACGCTCCGCATTTCGCTCTATCAGTTTGATGTTATAACTTTTTTCTAAGCGCTGCGCCAAACCTGCACCAACGTTCCCCCCTCCAACGATCATAATTCGTTTATAGGGTTTCTCCAGGCGCTGTAATTCACTCATCACGGCCCGAATGTGTTGAGACGCGGCGACAAAGAAGACTTCATCACCCGCTTCAATAACGGTAGAACCTTGCGGACGGATAGGACGGTCATGACGAAAAATTGCCGCCACTCGTGTTTCGATATGTGGCATATGTTCACGAATAGATGACAGCGCGTTGCCGACCAAGGGACCGCCATAATAGGCATTTACCGCAGCAATACTGACCTTCCCTTGTGCAAAATTGACGACCTGAAGCGCGCCGGGGTATTCGATCAGCTTGTAAATGTTATCAATGACTAGCTGTTCCGGAGAGATTAAATGGTCAATGGGAACGGCTTCGGGCAGAAATAGATGCTCGGACTCGCGAATATATTCAGCAGATCTAATCCGCGCAATACGGTTTGGCGTATTAAAAAGCGAATAGGCAATCTGACATGCAACCATGTTGGTTTCATCGGAATTGGTTACGGCGACCAACATGTCCGCATCTTCTGCGCCAGCCTCTCGCAACACGCGTGGGTGAGAGGCGTAGCCTGTGACCACCCGCAGATCAAATTTATCCTGAAGCTGGCGTAAACGAACGGTATCGGTATCGACAACGGTAATATCGTTATTTTCACCTGCCAGATTTTCTGCCAGCGTACCGCCTACCTGACCAGCGCCAAGAATAATAATTTTCATAGTTCATTCTGCCGTATATTCATTGCCGTAGGGGTTTAGACAATACTGGGGCCAATGTCAGTTTTTTACCAGCTTCGCATAAAAGAAACCATCGCCGTCATCGGTGCCAGGCAGTTTCTGTATGCCAGGACTCGTTAAATTTCCCGTGTCTATTAACTGTGCGTTGGTATGGCGACTGAGGAAAGCGGTTATTTGCCGTTGGTTTTCTTCCGGCATAACAGAGCAGGTCGCATAGACCAGCGTTCCGCCTGTTTTCAGGTGAGGCCAGACAGCATCAAGGATCTCTTTTTGCAGCATGGCGAGCTCGGCAATGTCATTATCGCGTCGCAGCCATTTTATATCCGGGTGGCGACGAATGACACCAGTCGCTGAACAAGGCGCATCAAGGAGAATGCGATCAAAGACTTTGTCACCGCACCAGGCTGCCGGGGAACGTCCATCGCCTTGCTTTACCTCGGCATGCAATTGCAAACGCTGTAAATTTTCCCTCACCCTATTTAGCCTTGCATCATCAATATCAATGGCTAAAACATGAGATTTGGGCGCAGCTTCGAGAATATGTGTTGTTTTACCGCCCGGTGCAGCACAGAGATCGAGAATCTGTTCACCGTTCTGCGGCGCCAGCCAATAGACGCATCCCTGGGCTGAGGCATCCTGTACCGTAACCCACCCTTGCGAAAATCCAGGGAGAAGATTAACCATACACGGCGTAGATAACCTAATGGCATCGGCATAGTCAGGATGAGGGAAAGCTTCAATACCTTCCTGAGCTAATAAAGCAATATACGCATCACGGGTATGATGCAGACGATTGACGCGCAGCCACATTGGCGGACGCTGATTATTCGCGTCGACAATCTCTTCCCATTGCTCTGGATAGGCATCTTTAAGTCTTTTCAGTAACCAACCGGGGTGCAGGTAATGAGCTGCGTTATTGGCAACTCGCTGGATTAACTCATCCTGCTGTCGTTGGAACTGTCGTAATACACCATTGATCAGTCCCTTAAGCTGCGGACGTTTCATGGCAACGGCACCTTCGACGGTTTCAGCCAGCACGGCATGTGCCGGGATGCGCGTATATAACAGCTGATAAATACCAACCATAATGAGGTAATGCAGTGGTCGCTGTTTACCTGTCAGAGGTTTGGACATCAGTTGTTGAATACACCATTCTAATTGCGGCAGAACGCGTAATACGCCAAAGCACAACTCCTGCAGTAATGCGCGATCTTTATCCGTTATCTCTCGCTGGTAAACCGGCAACAAAGTACTGAGCGATTGCCCGTGATCCAGGACTTGTCCCACCACTTTAGCGGCAATACTGCGAAGATTATATGAGCTTTTCATTCATTAGCGACTACGTGAGAGATTGGGTATACCGGCTATAGCTCTGCCGGTATGGGAATCGATTAGGCCAGAATATTACCGGGTGTAAACCACTCACGGCGTGAGTTAAGTAAATCCTGCGCTTTCATCACTTTTTTGCCAGCAGGTTGTAACTCAATAATATTTAAAATATTTTCCCGAGCGGCAACCTGGATGCCATTCTTGTCTGCTTGCAGGATAGTGCCTGGCTGCGAATGGTGATTGGAAGAAATAACCTCAGCTTTCCACACTTTGATAGGTTGTTCGTCTATCAGGAGGTAGCTTACTGGCCAGGGATTAAAAGCACGAATGCAACGTTCAAGCTGTGCCGCAGAAAGCTGCCAGTCAAGGCGGGCTTCTTCCTTACTGAGTTTCTCAGCATAAGTGGCAAAAGTGTCATCTTGAGCTTCTGCCACCGTGCGGGCGCCGGCAAGTTGTTTCAACGTCTCCAGAAGCCCGCGTGGACCCAGCTCCGCAAGTTTGCTGTATAGCGTTGCGCTGGTATCATCTTGAAGGATCGGACACTCGATTTTATGCAGCATTGCGCCGGTATCCAGACCTGCGTCCATCTGCATAATGGTCACGCCGGTACTCCGATCGCCGGCCCAAAGTGCGCGCTGAATGGGGGCCGCGCCCCGCCAACGGGGCAGAAGCGAGCCGTGTACATTGATACAGCCAAGTCTCGGCATATCTAATACGGATTGTGGCAAAATCAGTCCATAGGCGACAACAACCATGACATCTGCATGCAGCGCTTCGACCAACCCCTGGCTTTCTGAAGGACGCAGGGATTTAGGCTGATATACCGGCAAATTACGTTGCTCCGCCAGTACTTTCACCGGGCTTGGTGTCAGCTTGTTACCTCTTCCAGCAGGGCGGTCAGGTTGAGTGAAGACACCAACAACCTGATGTTCCGACGATAACAAAGCCTCAAGATGGCGCGCGGCAAAATCAGGTGTTCCTGCAAAAATGATGCGTAAAGAGTCAGTCACGATGTTTCCTGTCAGGAAAATTATTAAGCGCGGCTATTCTGCTTGGCCAGTTTTTCCAGCTTTTGACGAATTCTCTGGCGTTTCAACGGGGAAAGATAATCAATAAACAATTTCCCGACCAGATGGTCCATTTCATGCTGGATACAAATAGCAAGAAGGCCATCGGCTTCCAGCTCAAACGCGTTTCCTTCCCGATCCAACGCGCGCACTTTCACGCGCTCAGCGCGCGGAACCAGCGCTCTTGTTTCTGGAATCGACAAACAACCTTCTTCTATACCGGTATCGCCACTCTTTTCAAGAAGTTCAGGGTTGATCAGAACCAATCGCTGCTCCCGTTCTTCTGAAACATCAATAACAATAATACGTTGGTGAATGTCCACTTGTGTGGCGGCCAGGCCAATGCCTTCTTCTTCATACATGGTATCGAACATATCATCGACGATACGCTGAATGTCTGCATTGACTTCTTTTACGGGCTTGGCTGTTATGCGAAGCCGCTCGTCCGGAAAGTGTAATACTTGCAAAACTGACATATATATTTAGATCTGTATCCGAGTGGTGAGAGAGTTCTGCCCTCTATTCTAGACATTTCCCGCCCTGATTGACAGCATCTGCACTTAATTGCACGGTTCACCTGAACCTGGCGAAACAAGGGATGCTCCATGCTATCAACGGAAATCTGGCTGCGTTTAATGGAAGTGAGGCAGTTGAACGCTAAACGTGCCAGCCTCATTGCCAGAAAACTGATTGACAGAGGGCGTGCGGATGATAATGCCTTGCGCTCTCTGGGCATGACGGAAATTCAGGTTGAACAATTTCGACTTGTTGATCGTCACGTACTGGAGACAACGCTTGCGTGGGCGACTCAAACTGGCCATCACATTGTCACCTGCGCTGATAAACGATATCCGTTTTTGTTGGGTAATATCCGCTCGCACCCTTTTTTGCTGTTTGTTGATGGCGATCTGGATTTACTGGCATCGCCACAAATTGCGATAGTCGGCAGCAGAGAAAACACGCGGTATGGTGAACAATGGGGACAGTTTTTTGCTCAGGAGTTGGCTGCCAACGAGCTCACTATTACCAGTGGTTTGGCTATCGGAATTGATGGTATTGCGCATCGTGCGGCGCTTGATGCGGGAGGGAAAACGATTGCCGTATTGGGGTGTGGATTGGCAAATATTTATCCTTATCGCCACAAGACGCTTGCGGCACGTATTCTTGAAAATGGCGGTGCGCTGGTATCCGAATTTCCGCTTTCCGCCCCTCCCAGACCAACAAACTTCCCCAGAAGAAACCGCATCATAAGCGGGTTGAGTCTGGGAACGTTGGTTGTTGAAGCATCGATCCGCAGCGGCTCTCTGGTTACCGCACGTTATGCATTGGAACAAGGTCGCGAAGTCTTTGCTTTGCCGGGGGCAATTGGCAATCCGATGACAGAGGGGACGCATTGGTTGATTCAACAAGGGGCGTATCTGGTCAGCCATCCCAAAGATATTATCGAACAGCTAAAAAGTGAGCTTCACTGGATCTCCACTGGAAACGATCAAATTATTTCTGCTGTTGAAGAAGATGTTGAATTGCCATTTGCTGATGTGTTGGCTAACGTAGGAGATGAGGTTACACCTGTTGACGTTGTCGCTGAACGTGCCGGCCAACCTGTGCCAGAAGTAGTGGACCAACTATTGGAACTGGAGTTAGCAGGATGGATCGCATCAGTACCCGGCGGCTATGTCCGATTAAGGAGGGCAGGCCATGTTCGACGTACTCATGTACTTGTTTGAGACTTACATCCACGATGAAACCGAAATGCGTGTTGATCAGGATACGTTGACTGATGACCTCACCCGCGCTGGATTTGACCGTAATGATATCTACAGCGCGCTGAGTTGGCTGGAAAAACTGGCTGACATACAGGAAGGGCAGAATACGCCGCTTAATCTGGCGCATGATCCGCTGGCTATGCGGATTTATACGCAGGATGAAGAGGTGCGTCTTGATGCAGACTGTCGTGGTTTTTTATTATTCCTTGAACAGATCCAGGTGCTGAATTTCGAAACGCGTGAAATGGTGATTGAGCGAGTGATGGCGCTGGAAACTCAGGAGTTTGATCTTGAGGATCTCAAATGGGTCATTCTTATGGTGCTTTTCAATGTTCCCGGGTGTGAGAACGCCTATCAACAAATGGAAGAGTTATTATTTGAGGTGAATGACGGTTATGTGCAATAGCCTGGAGAGTAAGAAAACGGATGGCTAAAACCGGGCTGTTTACTGACAAAAAACAGGATATCTGCCCTAAATGCGGGTCTGTGTTGGTTATCCGTTCCGGCCGGCATGGACCTTTTCTCGGGTGCTCCGGTTATCCAGAGTGTGAATTTATTCGTCCGTTGAAAACTCAGGCAGATGGTCACATTGTCAAAATACTGGACGGACAGATCTGCCCGCAATGTCAGTCCACATTAGTGTTGCGGCAAGGGCGGTATGGCATGTTCATCGGGTGTGGTAATTATCCTGAATGCAATCATATCGAAGTCATAGATCGTCCCGATGAAACGGCGATCGGTTGCCCGCAATGTAACGAAGGCACTTTGCTGCAGCGTAAGTCCCGCTATGGGAAAATGTTTCATTCTTGCGATCGCTATCCTGATTGCCAATTTACGCTAAACCATAAACCTGTTGCAGGCGAGTGTGCTTATTGCCATTACCCGCTGCTGATTGAAAAGAAAACGTCTCAGGGCGTCAGGCTTTTTTGTGCCAGTAAATTATGTGGAAAGCCGGTAAAGGCTGAAATTGATAATGATGAATGATGTCTCTGATGATGTTCTGGTTCCTTTATTGACGGAATTGCAGAATGGAAATGTAATCGCATACCCTACTGAAGCCGTATTTGGCTTAGGATGCGATCCTGATAGTGAAATTGCGGTCAAGCGCTTACTGGTACTAAAACAACGACCCTGGCAGAAGGGTTTGATTCTTATCGCTGCCGATTACTCTCAATTGTCACCTTACATAGATGACAGTGTGTTGTCTGAAAAACAAAAACGCGACATGTTCTTGAGTTGGCCAGGACCTGTCACCTGGGTGATTCCAGCAAAACCGACTACGCCGAAATGGCTTACCGGGCAATTCACGTCCCTTGCAGTTCGTGTCAGCGCCCATCCGGTGGTAAAGCAATTGTGCCTGAGTTATGGCAAACCTTTAGTTTCAACCAGTGCTAATTTAAGTGGATTGCCGCCTTGTCGTACTGAGGAAGACGTTTACCAGCAGTTCGGTGAAGGATTTCCTGTGGTTCATGGGAACGTCGGTGGTAGAGCAAATCCTTCAGAGATAAGAGATGTTTTAACCGGTGAGCTGCTGCGTCAGGGTTAATCTAACGATTGGAGAGTAGGGTGTCTGAGATAAAGTCTTTTGCTGTTTTTGGTAATCCAATCGCACACAGTAAATCGCCACGTATACATGAGTTATTTGCTGCCCAAACGGGCATTGATCTTTCTTATCAACGTATACTGGCTCCGTTGGACACCTTTGAAAGTGTTCTTCGTCACTATTTTCTCGACGGAGCATTCGGTGCGAACATTACAGCACCATTTAAAGAACGGGCTTTTGCAGAAGCCGATGAACTTAGTGAATGCGCCTCACTTGCTGGAGCGGTCAATACGTTAAAGAAGCTGAAAGACGGGCGCTTGTTTGGCGATAATACCGATGGTATTGGTTTGTTAAGTGATTTGCAGCGGCTGAATTTCATCAATCCTCAAGATCGTATCTTACTAATTGGCGCTGGTGGCGCAGCCCGCGGTGTTATCCAACCATTGTTGTCTTATGGTTGTTCGGTTGTGTTGACTAACCGCACTTCTTCAAAGGCGGATGCACTGGCACAACTCTTCAGTTCAATTGGTGAGATTGAGGCCGCAACGTTTGATACGCTACAAGGGCGATCGTTTAATCTGGTGATCAATGCAACATCATCCGGCATATATGATAGCGTCCCGGATTTACCCTCAAGCCTGATTTCACCTGAAACACGCTGTTATGACATGTTTTACTTACCTGAACTTACGCCATTTTTAGCATGGTGTGTAAAACTTGGGGCCGGCAACTATGCAGATGGCTTGGGAATGTTGGTTGGACAAGCCGCGCATGCTTTCAAACTTTGGCATGGTGTGATGCCAGATGTGACGCCTGTCATCCAGTTACTTAAGCAGGAACTGGTACGATGAATCAGGCGATTCAATTTCCGGATCGTGAGCGCTGGGATGAGGTGTTGCAGGCAATCTGTTTTCCGGTTTTGGTGAATGGATTTCAGCAGGAATGCTTAATCGGCATAGAACAGCTTCAGTTGCATTATGGCAACGTCAGCCCTGAACAGTTCCTGACACTGTTCAGGGAAAACCGCTGGGATTTTGAAGAGATGTTTGAAAAATTAGTGCGTGATAATGAATATGACGATCAGGGTTATTTTTCCTTATCCTGAGCAAGGTATTCATTTTTCCAGCGGACATAGTTATTTGAGGAGTAGATAAGTCCTTCAATTTCTTCCTGAGTCAGTGGCCTGATTTTTTTTGCAGGACTACCAAGGTATAAATAACCACTTTCCAAACGTTTGCCTGGTGAGACAAGGCTACCGGCACCGATCATGACATCGTCTTCAATAATGGCGCCATCGAGGATTATTGATCCCATCCCGATTAATACACGGTTGCCGATTTTGCAACCGTGCAGCATTGCTTTATGTCCAACCGTGACATCTTCCCCGATGATAAGTGGATTACCTTCTGGATTCTTCTCTGAGCTGTGAGTGATGTGTAAGACCGATCCGTCCTGAATGTTGCTTCTTGCGCCAATGCTTATCTGATTAACATCGCCACGAACGACTACAAGTGGCCATACACTTACGTCGTCGCCCAATGTCACTTTACCAATAACGACGCTTGAACGATCAATCATTACATTTTCGCCAACAACAGGAAGTGCGTCTTTATAACGGCGAAGTAATTCAGATCCCATCAACAACCCCTTAGTTACTGCATCATATCTGTACCCTGAAAATAGCCTTGATCGAATAAGATCTCAACGAAAGGGTCGAAAAACACGCGAACAGAAAAAAAGATCGAGAAAGTAGTTGTGTAACAAAATGGGATCCCTATAATGCGCCTCCATCGACACGGCGCTGTGAGCTTAATCACAGT
>NZ_QDKJ01000026.1:0-24050 GCF_003115815.1 Brenneria roseae subsp. americana
AAGCGATTGAGTGCGTTTTTTTTCAACAGTTCGCCGGGAAAGGCAGCGTCATGGGACTTTTTTGGCCGCTAGCGGCGCGAATCGCATTACCGGACAGATTCACGAACCATTAATTCTGGCGTCAATACCAAAACATTGGGTTCCGTATCAGGATGTTCCAGACGATAAAGCAGGGTATCTACGGCAAGTTCACCGAGCTCATCTTTCGGTTGATGAATTGTCGTAAGGGGAGGAGAGATATAACGAGCGAGCTCAATATCATCATAACCAATAACAGCGACATCTTCCGGAATCGAAAGTCCGGCCTGATACAGCGCACGATAAACCCCAACGGCCATAGCATCGTTACAGGTAAACACCGCTTCTGGCTTTTCTTCCAATGTCAGTAAGCGCTGCATTGCCCGATAGCCGGTTTCAAATTCAAAATCGCCAAAAATTTCATACTCGTCAGGAACAGATAGCCCGGCATGTTTCATTGCCTGTCGGTATCCTTCTAAGCGGTTATAGGCACTCGTTTTATCTTGTGGGCCGGCAATACAGGCTATTTTTCGATAGCCACGGGAAATGAGGTAGTTGGTTGCCATCTCACCGCCCAGTAGCGAATTATCTTTTATGACATCAATAACACCTTCAAAGGGCGCCCAATCCATCATGACCATCGGTATAGAAGGATAGCGACTTACCATTTCAGGTGAGGGTCGATGGTTTTCCGTGCACATCAGCAGCACACCATCCACCCGCTTTTGCAGCAAGGTTTCCAGATTGCGACTCATTCTGGCCCAATCGCCTTCGGTATTGCACAGAATCAGGCTGTAACCCCGCTCATAACAACAACGCTCAACGCCACGAACCACCTCGGCATAAAACGGGTTGTTACTGGCGGTCAGCAACATGCCGATGGTCCGCGTCTGATTTATCTTCAGGCTTCTGGCCAGTGCAGAAGGCGCATAGTTAAGCTCTTCGACCGCTTTCATCACTTTTTCACGAATAGCATCACTGACAAAGCGATTGTTATTGATAACGTGAGAAACGGTTGAGGTAGAAACCCCCGCCAGGCGGGCGACATCCTTCATTGTGGCCAAAGATCACCCCTGAGCTAACAAGAACGCATCAATTTCATCACGCCATGGAACAGAAGGCTGAGCTCCTCGACGCGTGACTGCGATCGCGGCGGCCGCATGGGCAAACTTGACGGCAGAAGACATTGGCTGATTCTCCAGTAAAGCCGTCACCAGGGCGCCATTAAAGGTATCGCCAGCCGCGATCGTATCCACTGCTTTTACCCGATAGCCGGGAATACGCTGACCTTCCCCCTTCATGCTCAACCATACGCCGCGGCTGCCCAGCGTAATAAGGACGGTCTCGATTCCTTTACCATGTAAAACCTGAGCGGCTCGTGCGGCATCCTCTTCCGTCTCAACCGTCACACCGGTCAAATACTGCGCTTCTGTTTCATTCGGCGTAATCATATCCACCAGCGACAATAGCTCATCAGGCAATTCACAAGCGGGAGCCGGATTCAGTATGACTTTGGTTTGGTGATCATGAGCAAGCCGCGCAGCGGCGATAACCGTTTCCAGCGGCGACTCGAGCTGCATCAGTAATGCAGAAGCATCAATAATGTGTTGCTGATAACGATCAAGATAATCCGGCGTGACGGCGGCATTCGCTCCGGCATTAATACCAATCATATTTTCAGCTTCGCCGTTAACAAAAATGAGAGCAACCCCGGTTGTTTCATTCTTGATGGTTTCAACAGCCGATACATCAATACGGTCATCAGAGAGCTGTTGACGGATCCGGGCACCAATATCATCCTCTCCCACACAGGCGATAAAAGCGATATTCGCACCACTGCGACCCGCCGCAACCGCCTGATTAGCTCCCTTTCCACCGAAAGCGACACTGTATTGCTTACCGATCACCGTTTCGCCCGGTCGGGGAAATTGTTCAAGATTGAGAATATGGTCAGCATTAATACTGCCCAGAACCACCAGCTTACCCGTTTTCATGATGCTGAATCCCGACACGTTAATAATGCGCCACCCAGAAAGGGTGGCGCCAGCCCTGCTTTTTTCTTTGATTATTTTGCAATCAACTTCAGATCAACCGGAATGATAGCCTGAACTTTCTCGTTTTTCAGAACCTTATCCGCCGTTTCAATACCGATAACACCAATCTGATCGGGACGTTGAGCAACGGTTGCTGCCAGTTTGCCGGATTCAACCGCTTTTACGCCATCCTGAGTACCGTCAAAACCAACAACCATGACATCGTCCTTGCCTGCGGTTTGTAATGCACGCAGCGCACCCAGTGCCATTTCGTCATTCTGAGCAAACACGGCTTGCACATCCGGGTGGGCCGTCAACAGGTTCTGCATGACGTTCAGACCTTTAGTACGATCAAAATCGGCTGGCTGACTGGCCAGAATCGTAAACTTGTTTTTCTCGGCAGATTTCATAAAGCCAGCGCCACGTTCACGGGCGGCAGACGTACCGGCAATACCTTCCAGCTGGATAATTTTGGCGCCTTCACCCAGTTTTTTAGCAATGAAATCCCCGGCGACTTTACCACCGAAGGCATTATCGGAAGCAACATGGCTAACCACTTCACCGCTGTTGGCAACGCGATCGAGCGTAATGACCGGTATCTTCGCCTGATTCGCCAGCTTAATGGCATTGCCTACCGCATCGGAGTCGCTTGGGTTAATCAACAGCACTTTCGTGCCACGAACGGTCAGATCCTGAACGTTAGCCAGTTCTTTAGCCGGGTTGTTCTGGGAATCCAATACGACCAGGTTATAGCCCAGCTTATCCGCTTCCTTTTGCGCTCCATCTTTCATTGAAACAAAGAACGGGTTATTCAGTGTTGATACCACCAGAGCAATCGTATCTTTGGCTAATGCGTTGGCACTGACCGTCGCACTCAGCGCAACAGCAGAAACCAGAGTAGCCAGCTTTTTCATATTCATAACTCAATTCCTGTGTGAATGAAGGTTATTTACTGCTTTTGTTATCTACCAAAACCGCCAGCAAAATGACGACTGCTTTGACGATCATCTGGTAGTAAGAAGAAACACCTAACAGATTCAGCCCATTGTTAAGAAAACCGAGGATCAGCGCGCCGATCAGCGTTCCGACAATACGCCCTTTACCGCCAGCCAAACTCGTGCCCCCCAGCACAACCGCCGCGATAGCATCCAGCTCATAGCCGGTGCCCGCAGTTGGTTGCGCGGAGGACAAACGGGCCACTTCAATAATCCCGGCGAGAGCCGACAGCAGCCCACACAAGGAATAGACAATGATCTTGATCTTATCAACGCTGATACCGGAAAGGCGGGTAGCTGATTCATTGCCGCCCAGGGCGTAGATATAACGCCCCAAACGGGTGTGGTGCAGCATGTACCAGGCCGCGGCAAAGACAACCGCCATGATCCAGATTGGGGTCGGAACGCCTAAAGGACGACCGATACCAAACCAGCCAAATGCGTCAGCCGCATCGGAAAAACCGGTATTTACCGGACTACCGTTGGTATAAACCATCGTGACGCCACGCAGCAGCAGCATCATGACCAGCGTAGCAATAAAGGCCTGAACCTTACCTTTGGAAACAATGACGCCGGTACCGGCACCGATCAGCGCTCCCAATGCCAATGCGCCGAACACCGCCACCAGCGCATTGACCTCGAGACCAACCATAGAAGCAGCAACCGCTCCCGTTAGCGCCAGCAAGGACCCCACCGACAGATCGATACCCGACGTGAGGATAACCAGCGTCATGCCGACCGCCATGATGGCATTAACGGACGTTTGCTGAAGAATGTTGAACAGATTGTTCAGGGTAAAAAAGTTAGGACTTAATGCGGAAACAATCGCAATAAGGATCAGCAGGGCAATCAGCGATTTCTGCTCCAATAGCCACTCTTTACTGAACCAGCGTTTTGCTGCGATAGATTGGGAACTCATGTCTGACTTACTCCTGCTTTACGCCGTATTGCTTACCAACGGCCGCAGCCATCAGTGCTTCCTGGGTCGCCTGCTCAATCGGGAAATCACCACTCAAGCGGCCTTCATGCATCACGATGATGCGGTCACTCATTCCCAGCACTTCGGGCATCTCGGATGAAACCAATATGATGCTCAACCCTTCTTGTTTGAACTGATTGATTAATTGATAAATTTCTTTCTTCGCCCCCACATCGACACCGCGAGTAGGTTCATCAAGAATCAGAACGTTGGGGCGGGTCATCAGCCCGCGAGCGATCGCGACTTTTTGCTGATTTCCCCCTGATAACAACCCGATAGGTTGTTCCATTGATGGGGTTTTAATATTGAAAAGGCGGATAAAATCACCAACCGCCTGTTGTTCTTCCGGATGCTTGAGCTGGCCGCCGCGACGGCTGAAATAGCGCAAAGCCGTCAGAGACATATTCTCTTTCACCGACATACCCAGAACCAATCCGTCACGTTTACGATCTTCAGAGATGTAGACGATGCCGTTTGCCAGGCCATCCTGGGGCTTATGGGTTACCACTTCACGGCCATCCAGTGCGACATAACCGCCAGTGCGGGGTAAGGCGCCGTAAAGAATTTTCATCAATTCGGTACGGCCCGCGCCCATCAGGCCCGCAACGCCAAGAATTTCCCCTCTCCGCACGGTAAAGCTGACATTATCAACACCCGGACCGGAAAGATTTTCAACCTTGAGACGTATGTCGCCCGGAGCCTGATTCAGCCGCGGATACTGCTCTTCCAGTTTACGCCCCACCATCATTTCAATTAGCGTATCTTCCTGTAGTTCACCGACCGGACATTCACCAATGAATTGACCGTCACGGAATACGGTGACGTCATCGCATATTTCAAAAATTTCTTTCAGACGATGAGAAATATAAACAATGCCGCGTCCCTGAGACTGGAGCTCTTTGATAACGCTGAATAGTGAGGCCGTTTCGGTATCCGTCAGCGCATCGGTGGGTTCATCCATCACGATGACTTTTGATTCAAAACTCAATACCTTGGCGATTTCTACCATTTGCTGATCGCCGATCGACAGATCGCCCACAAGGCGGCGGCTGTCATAGCGCAGATTCAGACGCTTCAGCAGCTTGTCCGCTTCCGCATACATCTTATTCCAGTCAATGCGACCAAAACGGTTGGTAAATTCACGGCCCAGGAAAATGTTCTCGGCGATCGTCAGTTGAGGTATCAGGTTCAATTCCTGATGAATAATGCCAATCCCGGCTTCCTGGGAAGCTTTGGGACCACTAAAATTCACTTCCTCGCCAAGGAAATGAATACTGCCGGCATCTTTGCTGTAGATCCCGGTCAGTACTTTCATCATGGTGGATTTACCCGCCCCATTTTCACCCACCAGCGCCATCACTTTTCCCGGATAAACATTTAATGCAGCATTAGATAGCGCCTTAACGCCGGGGAAAGATTTCGTTATTCCTTGCAGTTGCAGTAAAGGTTGCATCGATGCCTCAGAACGTTACACCAGCACAAAAGATGACATTGGCATACGGAGAACACTCTCCGCTGCGAATAATGGCCCTGCTTTTCCCGCTTTGGATCTTAAAATCTTCATGGCTGACATAATGCAATGCAATTGAGTTTCCCTGGTGTCGCTCAAGTTGCTTTAATTGATCGAGTAATGCGTCATGGAGTTTTGGATTATTTTCGATAATTTCTTCCGCCAGGATTGCGGCTTCAACCTGCATCTCACTGATTACCGCGTTAACCACCTGCAAAAAGGTGGGCACATTGTGCGTTAACGCCAGATCAATCCGGGTTGTGGTATCAGGGATGGGCAAGCCTGCATCGCCAATAACCAACCGATCGGTATGCCCCAACCGCGAAATAACAGAAGAAACTTCAGAATTCAGTAATACCGCTTTTTTCATTGCCTTCCCCACTAGCGAAACGTTTCGCTGATAAACATTGTAGAAAGAGATAACGCGAAAAGGCAAAGAGGACATAACGAAAATGTGATCGTTATCGAAACGTTTCGCTAACGTAAAACAAAAGGAGATGCAGAGGGGAAAAAACAGCTGAGAAATGCAGATAAACATCCACGGCTGAAAAGAAAGCAAAAGGCGGACTCACGTCCGCCTTTTGGTAACGATCGGGTTTCCCAGATCGTTACTCGATTTAAATCTCCACCTGAATACCCAGTTCAATCAGCCTGTTAGGCGGTATTTCAAACTGATCCGCCGCACGCAGCGCGTTACGACTGAGCATCATAAAGAGTTTGCCACGTAGTCGCAGATACCACGGGCGTTTCCCCATCGTCAGCGACTCATTGGACATAAAGAACGATGTCTCCATCATCTGACAGGTTAATCCATCCTGCCAGCAGCGATGAAACACCTCTTCCACATTGGGGGTTTCACGCCAGCCGTAGTTGGCAATGACCCGCCAAAACGTGGGAGAAAGCTGTTCTACCGTCACCCGACGAGCATTAAGCACATAGGGCGCATCTTCAGTCCGCATGGTTAACAGCACCACGCGCTCATGCAATATCTTGTTATGTTTAAGGTTATGTAAAAGCGCGAATGGAATGACATGAATAGCGCGAGACAGGTAAACCGCCGTTCCCGGCACGCGTACCGGCGGTGATTTTTCCAGTGAAGTAATCATCGCATCCAGCGAATTGCCATGCTCGTGCAAACGGCGCAATAACCGAAAACGTTCACTTTTCCAGGTGGTCATAATGATAAACATCACCATGCCCAACGCCAGCGGCAGCCAGCCACCTGAGAATATTTTCATCACGTTGGCCAGAAACATCGGAACATCAATAAACAGCAGGCCGGTCAGTAACACCCACACCAGATAGCGGTGCCAATGCCAGTTTTTTATCGCCACCGTACAGAACAGGATACTGGTTAACACCATCGTTCCCGTTACCGCAATGCCGTATGCTGCCGCCAGATTGCTTGAATGCTCAAAGCTGACAATCACGATCACCACGGCGATATATAGCAACCCGTTAACCGCCGGGATATAGATCTGTCCGGACTCCATATCAGAGGTATGCACAATGCGCATCGGAGGCAGATACCCCAGACGAACCGCCTGACGAGTCAGAGAAAATACGCCCGAAATCACCGCCTGAGAGGCGATGATCGTCGCCAACGTCGCCAATATCAGCAGCGGAATCAGCGCCCAATCGGGAGCCAGCAAGAAAAAGGGATTCTTAATGGCTTCCGGGTTTTTCAGCAGCAACGCGCCCTGGCCAAAATAGTTCAACACCAGAGATGGCAACACCACGATAAACCAGGCGAGACGAATAGGGAATTTGCCAAAATGCCCCATATCCGCGTACAACGCCTCAACCCCGGTGATGGCCAGAACCACGGCCCCCAGAGCAAAAAAAGAAACCATTCTGTATTCGGCGAAGAAGTGAACGGCACACATCGGATTCAGCGCCCGCAACACGTCGGGGTTATCAATGATACTGCGCGCACCGAGCACCCCAAGCGTAAGAAACCAAACCAGCATGACCGGGGCAAATAATTTCCCCACACTGCCGGTACCGTGCTTTTGAATAATAAACAGCAGCGTCAGAACAATGATCGATAGCGGAACGATATAGTGGTCCATGGAAGGCGCGGCTATTTTCAACCCCTCCATGGCGGACATCACAGATATCGCTGGCGTAATAACCACCTCGCCATAGAAGAAACTGCCGCCAATCAACCCCAAAATCACCAGCACCGACGTCATTCGGTCCGACGTATTACGCCCGGCCAACGACATCAGGGTGAGTATCCCGCCCTCGCCTGCGTTATCCGCTCTCATCACATAGGTCAGATACTTAAGCGAGACAATAATAATCAACAGCCAAAAGATTAAGGAGAGAAAGCCAAATACTGAATCGGGTTCGACACCAAAACCGAAATGTCCGGATAAACACTCTCTCAGGGTGTAAAGCGGACTGGTCCCGATATCGCCATAGACCACGCCAATCGCCGCCAGCGTGACCGCCGGGAGCGGACGTTTATGTTCTGTGCTCATAAACCTTATCTTCTGTTATCAATTCTGTCAGCGAATAGCGGAATTCCGCTTTTGCTCGCTCAAAAGCGCACATATACATAACGCCATGTTGTGCATGAAACAAAATGTTATGCACAAAAAAATGTAAAAACCTATTTTTATATCGAGTACGAAACATCCTGTAAAAAGTGGTTTATTGATTAATCGGCTCAGAAGGGGGAATAATCGGTAACAACATACTAATAAAAATCTGTGATCTGCCGTTTATTATTACTATTGTCTTTGTAAAGTTCAGGCTTTCCTGAAAACGACGGTTCTCCTTCTGAACAACACCATGAGAATGATTGGTTATGCTTCAATCCGCCACGCTGGCTGAAAGAATTTCGCGTCTCAGCAATGCGCTTGAGCATGGTCTGTATGAACGGCAACATGCCATTCGTTTGTGCCTGTTGGCTGCGCTAAGCGGAGAAAGTGTCTTTTTGCTGGGTCCTCCGGGCATTGCGAAAAGCATGATCGCCCGACGTCTCAAATTCGCTTTTCGACATGCGAATGCTTTCGAATACCTGATGACCCGCTTCTCCACGCCGGAAGAAGTCTTCGGCCCGCTATCGATTCAAGCATTAAAAGATGAAGGCCGCTACCAGCGCTTGACAGAAGGCTATCTGCCGGAAGCTGAGATCGTCTTTCTGGATGAGATCTGGAAAGCGGGTCCAGCCATTCTGAATACGCTACTCACCGCCATTAACGAGCGCCGTTTTCGTAACGGCAACAGTGAAGATCGCATCCCGATGCGCCTTCTGGTCACCGCTTCCAATGAATTACCCGAAACCGACAGCAGTCTGGAAGCACTGTACGACCGCATGCTCATTCGCCTATGGCTGGATAAGGTTCAGGAAAAACATAACTTTCGCGCCCTGTTGGTTAATAACAGCAATGACCGCGATAACCCCGTCAGCCATTCACTCAGCGTCAGCGATGAAGAATATCAACAATGGCAAGGCGAGATTGATCGGGTTTCACTGCCGGAAAACTGTTTTGAACTCATTTATCAACTGCGCCAGCAGCTGGATACCCTGGAACAGGCCCCTTATGTTTCCGACAGGCGTTGGAAGAAAGCTTTGCGCCTGCTTCAGGCCTGCGCCTTCTTCAGCGGGCGGGAAAGTATCACCCCGATTGACATCATTCTGCTGAAAGATTGTCTCTGGCACGATCACGATACGTTGGTGTTGATAGAACAACAGCTTGAACAGTTGCTCACCGAGCAGGCTTACCAGCAGAAGAATTTGTTGTTCCGCCTGCAACAGCTGAATATAAAACGTCAACAGTATCAGATGCAGCAGAGCGAATTGCAGGCTTTATCGGTAGAGAAACAAGGCGCTTTTCTCGGCCGGAAATTCCACTATTCGCTGCCCGAAACGCTCACGGCGGATTCACTGAGTCTGGTTCTGCAACGGCCGTTAATCCTGAATGAAATTGAAGTCAGCCACCTGATTATTGACCGTCATGCTCTACAAAACTGGTTACAGAAAGGGGGAGAAATAAGAGGAAAACTCAATGGCATTGGCTTTACCCAACGATTGGATCTGGTGGTAGACGATCGCCTGCATCTGACTATTCGGGATATCAGCCTGCAATCCTCCATTCTTTCTCTGCCTGAAAAACGTGATTGCACACTGCCGGCGGAAATCATCGATGAATATGAAAAACTGCATGTCCAATTGCGTGAACAACGGCGGTTATTTGGCCAGCACCAACCTTGTCTGTTCGTTCCTGGCGAATGGCTGGCCAAAATAGAAGCCAGTCTGCAACTGGTGGCCGAACAAATCCAACAGTCAGAACAGGATTAAACCGGGATGATAACGCTCGAATCACTGGAAATGTTGCTGTCGATAGACGAAAACGAGCTATTGGACGATTTGATCGTCACGCTATTGGCGACGCCACAGCTGGCCATTTTCTTTGATAAATATCCAAACCTTAAATCCGCCCTGCTTAATGAACTGCCTGACTGGAAAGAAAATCTGAAACAACGCCTGCGCAATACGCAAGCGCCACAGGAGCTGGAAACGGAATTCAATTGCTACCAGCGCTCTCAGGCTGTGGACAATCAGGGATTTCAAACGCGTCTTCCCAGGATCATGAACATGCTGGATGCGGTTGAATCCCCTTTCCTCATGCAGGCGGATCGGTTGGTCAATACGTCGGAGCAGGCTCTCGGACAAAAAATCAGTAGCGGATTGCACTCGCTGTTTTTACAACGCTGGCGGCTGAGCCTGACGCTGCAAACGCTTTCTCTGCATCATCAGATAATGGAACAGGAACGCGAGATCCTGTTGGATGAACTGCAACAGCGGCTTACATTGAGCGGAAAGCTTGAACCGATTCTGGCTGAGAATGAAAACGCGGCAGGACGGCTGTGGGATCTCAGCGCCGGAAAGCGCATCCGTACCGACTATCAGCCGCTGTTGGATTTTGGCGCGTTCCTGCAACGACAGCCAGACTTGCAACATCTGGCAGAACGTCTGGGACGCAGTCGCGAAACCAAATCCATCATCAGTCAGGATACCCCCAGGGAAGCCTTCAAAGTGATGGTGCGCGAACCAGCTACCGTACCGGAAGAAGTGAGCGGGATTCATCAGAGTGACGATATTCTTCGCTTATTACCGGTAGAACTGGCGGCCATGAGCATTGGCGAACTGGAATATGAGTTTTACCGCCGACTGTTGGAACACCGTTTACTGACCTATCGTTTGCAGGGCGAAAACTGGCGTGAAAAGACCACCGAGCGGCCGGTTATTCATCAACAGAACGAACAACAACCGCGCGGCCCCTTTATCGTCTGCGTCGATACGTCAGGTTCGATGGGCGGATTTAACGAGCGCTGCGCCAAAGCATTTTGTCTGGCGCTGTTACGCATCGCGCTGGCGGACAATCGACGTTGCTACATCATGTTATTTTCAACGGGCATGGTGAGGTATGAGCTGACCTCGGCCGACGGTATAGAACAGGCGATACGTTTTCTCAGCCAGTCTTTCCGCGGGGGCACCGATTTGAGCGCCTGCTTGTCGGCGCTGCTTGAAAAAATGGATGACACACTCTGGCATGATGCCGATGCCGTCGTGATTTCGGATTTTATTGCTCAGCGTTTACCGGATGAGGTGGTTAACAAGGTACGCCATCGCCAAAGACAGTTTCAGCACCGGTTTCATGCCGTAGCGATGTCCGATCACGGTAAACCCGGCATCATGCACATTTTCGACCATATCTGGCGCTTTGATACCGGGTTGAAAAGCCGCCTGATGCGCCGTTGGCAGCACAGGCTCGCGGATTGATTAAAGCAGGCCGGGAACCGATTCCCGCACCGATTGCGGCCAGACACCACACTGAACCTGACCGATATGAGACAGTTGCAGCAATAGCATCACCAGTCGTGACTGACCGATGCCGCCGCCAATGGTCTGCGGCATTTCCCCGCGTAACAACGCCTGGTGCCATTCCAGTTTCAGACGATCTTCATCCTGTGTCAGAGACAATTGACGCTTCAGCGTAGCGGCGTCAACGCGAATTCCCATGGAAGAAATTTCGAAAGCATCGTTCAGAATGGGGTTCCATACCACGATATCACCGTTCAGCCCCGCCAGCCCCTGCTCTCCCGGCGTGGTCCAGTCATCATAATCAGGCGCTCGTACATCGTGGGACTGACCGCTGGACAGCTTACCGCCAATCCCCATCAGGAATACGGCGCCCAGTTCCCTGGCAATCGCGCGCTCACGTCCTTTTGCATCCAGATCGGGGTAGCGCTCCAGCAACGTTTCAGTATGTACAAACTGAATGTTATCCGGCAGGAAAGGTTGAATGCCAAAAGCCTGATGAACGGCGGCTTCCGTTTCCTTAATTCCCTGATAGATTTGCGTGACGATCGATTTCAGGTAATCAACATGGCGCTCGCCATCGCCCATCACGCGTTCCCAATCCCACTGATCAACATACACCGAGTGGATCGGACTGAGGCGATCTTCATCAGGACGCAAGGCTTTCATATGGGTATAGATCCCTTCACTCGCGCCGAAGTCGTAAGTGCCTAATGTTTTGCGTTTCCACTTAGCCAGAGAGTGGACCACTTCAAAGGAAGCATCGGGTAAAGCCTTTACTTTAACCTGTACCGCTTTTTCCGTACCGGACAGGTTGTCCTGAGTACCATCACCGATACGGCTGAGAATAGGCGCCTGAACTTCAATCAGCCCCAGCTTCTGCTCCAGTTGACGGGAGAAAAATGATTTGACGAAGCTGATCTGCCGTTGTTTTTCAATGTACTGTTTTTTCATTGCCGTTTCTCATTGACCACTTTAGTCACTCATTAAGCAATAAAAACAACGTGCCATTCAATAATCTTATGGATAAATTGCCTTTATAGATTTAATCCATCATTTTATAGCGATATAAAATGATAATTTGATAATTCAGGAGGCGAAAAATGGCGGAAATTTATCAGATCGATAATCTCGATCGCGGCATCCTTTCGGCACTAATGGAAAATGCACGGACACCTTATGCTGAACTGGCGAAGCAGTTTACCGTCAGTCCGGGTACGATCCATGTTCGGGTAGAAAAGATGAAACAGGCAGGAATAATTGTCGGAACGCGCGTGGACGTAAATCCAAAGCAGCTGGGTTATGACGTATGCTGTTTTATCGGTATCATTTTGAAAAGCGCCAAAGACTATCCCTCCGCGCTGGAAAAACTGAACAATCTGGAAGAAGTGGTTGAAGCTTATTACACCACAGGCCATTACAGCATCTTTATTAAAGTCATGTGTCGTTCAATCGATGCCCTGCAACATGTACTTATCAACAAGATCCAGACCATTGATGAAATCCAATCCACAGAAACGCTGATCTCCCTGCAGAACCCCATTATGCGGACCATCACGCCATAAGGCTTTTTTACTATACCCATATTATCCACAGGTAGATCCCAGACAGATCACAGCGTACAATGTCCCGTCTTTTATCTGGTGGGATCGCTATGGCAGACATTACGTTAATCAGTGGCAGTACGTTGGGTGGCGCAGAATACGTGGCTGAACATTTGGCCGAACTACTGGAAAAAGAAGGTTTCTCCACTGAAATGCTGCATGGCCCCGAGCTGGATGAACTACCGGACAGGGGTCTCTGGCTGGTTGTGACCTCAACGCATGGCGCCGGCGAACTGCCCGACAATCTGCAACCGCTGTTTGAACAATTGGAGCAACAGAAACCCGATCTTTCACAGGTTCGTTTTGGTGCTATCGGCATTGGCAGCAAAGAATACGATACCTTTTGCGGCGCGATCCAGACAGCGGATCGAGTACTGACCCAGTCAGGAGCAAAAAGGATCGGGGAGATATTGCAGATCGACGTTACCGAACACGAAATTCCCGAGGATCCAGCGGAAGCATGGCTGGGATCGTGGGCTGATTTACTCAAATAAGGCGAAATAATCAGCGATTGAATGTGGATAACTATGCTTTATTTAGGTGTAAAAGCAGTAGTTATCCCAATAACAACCCATGTACGTTTTTCGTCCTGTGCATAACTAGCCATTAAGATCCCAGCTTATACGTTATAGGATCACCGATCGTCCACAGCTAGTGATCCCAGATAATTAATTGATCATAAAAGTAAATAAACACTTATGCACAGGACATGTCGATCCTAATAAGAGATCTAATAAAGAGATCTTTAAATAAAAAGATCTTTCTTTAATTAACGACGATCCAACGAGCTTGGTCGTTTGAACAAAGTTGAGTAGAATCCCCCACCCCAGGCAAGCAACGATCGTTCGCAACAATGCGAGGAGCAGTACCATGTTTTATCCAGATCCATTTGACGTCATCGTGATCGGTGGCGGTCATGCGGGAACCGAAGCAGCAATGGCTTCAGCCCGAATGGGACGCAAAACCCTTTTACTTACGCATAACATTGATACGCTGGGACAAATGTCTTGTAATCCGGCGGTTGGCGGCATAGGGAAAGGCCATCTGGTTAAAGAGATCGATGCCATGGGGGGACTGATGGCCCGCGCTGTCGATCAGGCCGGCATTCAGTTTAGGATACTAAACGTCAGCAAAGGACCCGCGGTCAGAGCGACACGAGCCCAGGCCGATCGCGTACTGTATCGTCAGGCGGTACGTACCGCACTGGAAAATCAAGCCAACCTGATGATCTTCCAGCAGGCGGTGGACGATCTGATTGTTGAAAACGATCGCGTCGTGGGTGCCGTAACCCAAATGGGGCTGAAATTCCGTGCCAGCGCCGTTGTCCTAACCGTAGGCACCTTCCTTGACGGAAAAATTCATATTGGTCTGGATAATTACAGCGGCGGACGCGCGGGCGATCCGCCGTCCATCCCGCTAGCGCGGCGTCTGCGTGAATTGCCTTTACGGGTAAATCGCCTTAAAACCGGGACGCCGCCGCGTATTGACGCCAGAACAATCGATTTCAGCGTATTGACCCAGCAGCATGGCGACAACCCCATGCCGGTTTTCTCTTTCCTGGGTAATGCCGGCCAGCATCCGGCGCAGATGCCATGCTATATCACGCACACCAATGAAAAAACGCATGAAGTGATCCGCAATAACCTGGATCGCAGCCCCATGTATGCCGGGATCATTGAAGGGATCGGGCCGCGCTATTGCCCGTCGATCGAAGATAAGGTAATGCGTTTTGCCGATCGTAATGCACATCAGATCTTTCTGGAGCCAGAAGGGCTGACCAGCAATGAAATTTATCCAAACGGCATTTCAACCAGTCTGCCGTTCGATGTGCAGTGGCAGATTGTCCGTTCGATGAAAGGCATGGAGAATGCGCGAATTGTTCGTCCGGGTTATGCCATTGAGTACGATTTCTTTGATCCGCGAGATTTAAAACCGACCCTGGAAAATAAATTTATCCATGGGCTGTTCTTTGCTGGCCAAATCAATGGAACAACTGGTTACGAAGAAGCGGCGGCGCAGGGCATGCTGGCAGGACTTAACGCCGCCCGCCTGGCTTTCGAACAGGAAGGTTGGTCTCCGCGTCGCGATCAGGCCTATTTGGGCGTACTCGTCGATGACCTTTGCACATTGGGGACAAAAGAACCCTACCGCATGTTTACCTCGCGCGCCGAATATCGTCTGATGCTGCGTGAGGACAATGCCGACCTGCGTCTGACGGAAATCGGTCGCGAGCTGGGCATGGTGGACGACTATCGCTGGGCTCGTTTTAATGAGAAGCTGGAACGCATTGAGAAAGAGCGTCAACGCTTACGCGATATCCGGGTTCATCCGCAGTCGGAACAACGGGATCAGGTCAATTCCCTGCTTAAAACGCCGCTGTCGCGGGAATCAAATGGGGAAGAGCTGCTGCGCCGTCCGGAAGTGGATTATGTCATGCTGACCAACCTGCCGTTGTTTGCGCCAGCATTGACCGATGAACAAGCCGCTGAACAGGTTGAAATCCAGGTTAAATACGAAGGTTATATCGCGCGCCAGCAGGACGAGATCGAAAAACAGCTGCGTAATGAAAATACCATTCTGCCAGCCGATCTGGATTATCGTCAGGTAAATGGTCTGTCCAATGAAGTCATCGCCAAGCTGAACGATCACAAACCTGTTTCCATTGGCCAGGCATCGCGTATTTCGGGGATCACCCCTGCCGCCATCTCTATTCTGCTGGTATGGCTGAAAAAACAAGGGTTGTTGCGTCGCAGCGCCTGATTTAGCGTACACTTGTCTCTTTCAGAACAGCCGGTGATCCGGCTGTCTGTAGCGTCTATGAATATTTCCAGGGATCTTATTTGTGCACAACACACTCGATAATCTGCTGAACAGTGCTGGGATTGTGATCTCAGATAAGCAAAAACACTTGCTGATACAGTATGTTGAGATGCTGAATAAATGGAATAAGGCCTATAATCTGACTTCCGTTCGCGATCCCAGGCAAATGCTGGTCCGCCATATCATGGACAGCATCGTGGTGGAACCCTATTTGCAGGGGAAACATTTTATTGATGTGGGGACGGGTCCGGGCCTACCGGGCGTTCCTCTGGCGATTATGCGGCCTGAATCGCATTTTACGCTGTTGGACAGCCTGGGAAAACGCATCCGCTTTTTACGTCAGGTACAGCATGAGTTAAAGCTTGAAAACATTACGCCGGTACAGAGCCGGGTGGAAGATTTTGACGCTGAACCGCCTTTTGACGGCGTAATCAGCCGCGCTTTCGCTTCCTTGCAGGATATGGTCGAGTGGTGCCGTCATTTGCCCGCCAGACCTTCAGGACGTTTTTATGCGTTAAAAGGGATCCTGCCTGAGGATGAACTGTCCGCCCTGCCGCAAGGCGTTGAGTTGGAACAGGCGATCCGTTTGTCAGTGCCGGAGTTGGCAGGTGAGCGCCATTTGGTGGTACTTAAACCAAACTAATTTTGCTTTTTATCAAAAAAATTATAACTAATTGCATCACCCATACTGACTCATATACGGAATAAAGATGCGTTCGCCAGCTATCGGAGATCACCTAATTTTTACATATGAGGGTTTTTTCCGGCGTTTGGATTGCTTTCGTGTTGAATAATCACGGGCGAAAATAAATCAATGTTGTCAAAAGTTAGCTGCTTTTTTGTTAATTGAGTAAAAAAACAATATCAATAATGTCAATAGATGGTTGAAACCGCGTTTATCAGGTGTTTTGATTGTGTTTTTTTATAATTTATTGAAATTAAATAAAATAAAACCCTTTTTTTGCTAAAGACAAAAAAAAACACGATAGGCTATAAATAGTTCGGCATGCTTTTATGTGAGTCATATCACACATTAGAAGCCTTTAGAAATGAATGACACCACGTTGGTGTGATGATGATAGTTAGTAAAAACGAGGCTCCAGAAAGAAATTTAAATAATTGTTCACCTTTTCGCTACTTATCGATTGAATTCGCAGGTATGACCCGTATAATTTGCTCGTTTTTTGCTGCTTGACTCAATGGTGTAAAGGCAGTTTTATACGTCATTCAGCATACCTCTGGAAGGTACGGAGAGAGCAAACGTCATGTCTGTGTCCCTTTACAGCGGAAAAACGGCTTTAACGCTGCTGTTGTTGCAGTTAGCCACTTTTGTTCTGTTAAGCGTTGTTTTCAGCGTTAACAGTGCTGAAGCCGGGGCTTCAGCGTTGGGTGGGGGATTGGCGGCCTGGTTGCCGAATGTTTTGTTTGTTCTGTTTGCCTTGCGCCATCAGTCGCATAAACCTGCTGATGGACGCGTTGCCTGGTCATTCGCTATCGGTGAGGCACTCAAGGTATTGATCACCATTGGATTGTTGGTGGTGGCGCTGGGCGTATTCAAAGCGGCTTTTTTTCCGCTTGGCCTGACTTATTTATCGGTGCTGGTTATGCAGGTAGTGGCACCGGCCGTAATTAATCGTTACCGTAATTAACAACAAAAGGGTAAGAGACATCATGGCTGCTGGGGAAATCTCTACTCCGCAAGAGTATATCGGTCATCATCTGACGCATTTGCAGGTGGGAACGGGATTCTGGTCGATCAACATCGATTCGATGTTTTTCTCTATCGCGCTTGGGATCCTCTTTCTGGTTATCTTCCGTCGGGTTGCGAAAAATGCGACCAGCGGCGTGCCGGGAAAATTGCAAACGGCGGTCGAATTGATTGTCGGCTTCGTTGATAGCAACGTGCGCGATATGTTCCACGGCAAGAGTAAACTGATCGCTCCTCTGGCGCTGACCATTTTCGTCTGGGTATTTCTGATGAACCTGATGGATCTGCTGCCAATCGATTTCCTGCCTTATATCGGCGAGCACGTTCTGGGATTGCCTGCGCTGCGCGTGGTGCCTTCTGCCGACGTGAATATTACGCTGTCCCTGGCGCTTGGGGTATTCGCCCTCGTTCTGTTCTACAGCATCAAAATGAAAGGCGTTGGCGGTTTTGTGAAAGAACTGACCATGCAGCCGTTCAATCATCCAGTTTTTATTCCTATCAACCTGATTCTTGAAGGTGTCAGCCTGCTGTCCAAACCGGTTTCTCTTGGTTTGCGACTGTTTGGCAACATGTATGCGGGTGAGTTGATCTTCATCCTGATTGCCGGCTTGCTGCCGTGGTGGTCGCAATGGTTGTTGAATGTGCCCTGGGCCATTTTCCACATTTTGATTATTACGCTTCAGGCTTTTATTTTTATGGTTCTGACGGTTGTTTATCTCTCGATGGCATCTGAAGAGCATTAATTTTCTTTCAACACAATAACGTTTTAACTGAAACAAACTGGAGACTGTCATGGAAAACCTGAGTGTGGATCTGCTGTACATGGCTGCCGCTTTGATGATGGGTTTGGCGGCTATCGGTGCTGCGATCGGTATCGGCATTCTGGGTGGTAAATTCTTGGAAGGCGCTGCTCGTCAGCCTGACCTGATTCCTCTGCTGCGTACACAGTTCTTTATCGTAATGGGCCTGGTTGACGCCATCCCGATGATTGCTGTTGGTCTGGGTCTGTATGTGATGTTTGCGGTGGCCTAAGCGGAAATGTTTTCTGCTGGGGTTGAAACATCAACTTATTTAACTTTGAAAGAGGCATTGTGCTGTGAATATTAATGCAACAATCCTCGGCCAAGCCATTGCGTTCGTCCTGTTTGTCTGGTTCTGCATGAAGTACGTATGGCCGCCAATTATGGCTGCCATCGAGAAGCGTCAGAAAGAAATTGCTGACGGTCTGGCTTCTGCTGAACGTGCCAAAAAAGATTTGAACTTAGCGCAGGCCAATGCGACAGACCAACTGAAAAAAGCCAAAGCGGATGCACAGGTTATCATCGAGCAGGCGAACAAACGCCGCGCTCAGATCCTGGATGAAGCTAAAGTTGAAGCGGAAGCTGAACGTAACAAGATTGTGGCGCAAGCGCAGGCTGAAATTGAAGCCGAACGTAAACGTGCGCGTGAAGAGTTGCGTAAGCAAGTCGCCATGTTGGCTATTGCCGGTGCCGAGAAAATTATTGAACGTTCCGTGGATGAAGCTGCTAACAGCGACATCGTTGATAAACTGGTCGCTGAACTGTAAGGAGGGAGGGGCCGATGTCTGAATTTGTCACGGTAGCTCGCCCCTACGCCAAAGCAGCTTTTGACTTTGCGGTTGAGAATCAGGTTATTGATCGCTGGCAGACCATGCTGGCGTTTACGGCCGAAGTGACGCGTAACGATCAGATGGCCGAGTTGCTTTCTGGTGCGGTAGCACCGAGCGAACTGGCCAAAACGTTCATTGCCGTTTGTGGTGATCAACTTGATGAAGCCGGTCAGAACCTGATTAAGGTGATGGCCGAGAACGGACGTTTACTGGTGCTTCCTGAAGTACTGGAACAATTTATTCAACTGCGGGCAGCACAGGAATCGACGGTTGATGTCGACGTCATTTCTGCCAGTACGTTGAGTGAGCAGCAGCTATCGAAGATAGCGGCCGCGATGGAACAACGTCTGTCACGCAAAGTGAAGCTGAATTGCAAAATTGATAAGTCTGTCATCGCCGGCGTGGTTATTCGCGCGGGTGATATGGTGATAGATGGCAGCATTCGCGGTCGTCTGGATCGTCTGGCAGACGTCTTGCAGTCTTAAGGGGACTGGAGCATGCAACTGAATTCCACCGAAATCAGCGAACTGATCAAGCAGCGCATTGCTCAGTTCAATGTGGTGAGCGAAGCTCACAATGAAGGTACTATTGTTTCCGTCAGCGACGGGATCATCCGCGTTCACGGTCTTGCCGATGTCATGCAGGGGGAGATGATTTCTCTGCCGGGCAACCGTTATGCGATTGCACTGAACCTGGAGCGCGACTCCGTTGGTGCGGTAGTGATGGGTCCGTATGCGGACCTGGCCGAAGGCATGAAAGTAAAATGTACCGGCCGTATTCTTGAAGTACCGGTTGGCCGTGGTCTGCTGGGGCGCGTAGTGAACACGCTGGGCGCGCCGATTGATGGTAAAGGCCCATTGGAGCACGACGGTTTCTCTGCGGTTGAAGCGATTGCGCCCGGCGTTATCGAACGTCAGTCCGTCGATCAGCCGGTGCAGACGGGTTATAAATCCGTCGACGCCATGATCCCGATCGGTCGTGGTCAGCGTGAATTGATCATCGGTGACCGTCAGACCGGTAAAACCGCGTTGGCTATCGATGCCATCATCAACCAGCGTGAATCCGGCATTAAATGTGTGTATGTCGCTATCGGTCAGAAAGCGTCCACCATTTCCAACGTGGTACGTAAACTGGAAGAGCATGGCGCACTGGAAAACACCATCGTTGTGGTTGCGACGGCGTCTGAATCCGCCGCGCTGCAATATCTGGCGCCGTATGCCGGTTGCGCGATGGGCGAGTACTTCCGCGACCGTGGCGAAGATGCGTTGATCATTTATGATGACCTGTCCAAACAGGCCGTCGCTTATCGTCAGATTTCCCTGTTGCTGCGTCGTCCGCCAGGTCGTGAAGCTTATCCGGGTGACGTTTTCTATCTCCACTCCCGTTTGCTGGAACGTGCTGCGCGTGTAAACGTTGAGTACGTGGAAGCCTTCACCAAGGGTGAAGTGAAAGGAAAAACAGGTTCTCTGACTGCTTTGCCAATCATTGAAACCCAGGCTGGCGACGTTTCGGCGTTTGTTCCGACCAACGTTATTTCCATTACCGATGGTCAGATCTTCCTGGAATCCAATCTGTTTAACGCCGGTATCCGTCCTGCGGTTAACCCGGGGATCTCCGTATCTCGTGTGGGTGGCGCAGCACAGACCAAGATCATGAAAAAACTGTCCGGTGGTATCCGTACCGCGCTGGCGCAGTATCGTGAACTGGCCGCGTTTTCTCAGTTTGCATCCGATCTTGACGATGCAACGCGTAAACAGTTAAGCCATGGTCAGAAAGTGACCGAGTTGCTGAAACAGAAACAGTATGCGCCGATGTCTGTTGCGCAGCAGTCTCTGGTGCTGTTTGCGGCGGAACGTGGTTATCTGGAAGACGTCGATCTGGCAAAAGTCGGTAGCTTTGAAGCGGCGCTGCTGGCTTATGCAGATCGCGAGCATGGCGAACTTCTGCAACAAATCGACCAGACTGGCGCTTATAACGATGAGATCGAGGGCAAGTTTAAGAATATCCTCGATACTTTTAAGGCAACCCAGTCCTGGTAACGCCCGGTGGCCTGCTGTAAAGCAGGCCGCAAGGCATTGAGGAGAAGCAAAAGATGGCCGGCGCAAAAGAGATACGTAGTAAGATCGCAAGCGTCCAGAACACGCAGAAGATCACCAAAGCGATGGAAATGGTCGCCGCTTCCAAAATGCGTAAATCGCAGGATCGTATGGCGGCCAGCCGTCCTTATGCGGAAACCATACGCAAAGTGATCGGTCACCTTGCGTTAGGAAATCTGGAATATAAACACCCGTACCTGGAAGAGCGTGATGTGAAGCGCGTTGGGTATTTGGTGGTGTCTACTGACCGTGGCCTGTGCGGTGGTTTGAACATTAACCTGTTTAAAAAGCTGCTGGCTGATATGAAATCCTGGAGTGAGAAAGGCGTTGAAACTGATTTAGCGCTGATTGGCTCCAAAGCGGTCTCTTTTTTCGGTTCAGTAGGCGGTAACATTGTTGCTCAGGTCACCGGCATGGGGGATAACCCTTCCGTGTCAGAATTGATCGGTCCGGTGAAAGTTATGCTGCAAGCCTACGACGAAGGTCGTCTGGACAAGCTGTACATCGTGAGTAACAAGTTCATCAATACCATGTCTCAGGAACCGCTTGTTGTTCAGCTGTTACCGTTGCCGCCTTCGGATGACGGTGAGTTGAAGAAAAAATCCTGGGATTACCTGTATGAGCCCGATCCTAAGTCGCTGCTGGATACCCTGCTGCGCCGTTATGTGGAATCTCAGGTTTATCAGGGCGTTGTGGAAAACCTGGCCAGCGAACAGGCCGCGCGAATGGTTGCAATGAAAGCGGCGACTGACAACGGCGGCAGCCTGATCAAAGAGTTGCAGTTGGTATACAACAAAGCTCGTCAGGCCAGTATCACCCAGGAACTCACCGAAATCGTCGGGGGAGCCTCCGCGGTTTAAAGCAGGTTTACGAATTACGTATTGTCGAATTACGTAGAGGATTCAAGATGGCTACTGGAAAGATTATCCAGGTAATCGGCGCCGTGGTGGACGTCGAGTTCCCGCAAGATGCCGTACCGAAAGTGTACGATGCGCTTGAGGTAGAGAACGGTGCTGAAAAGCTGGTGCTGGAAGTGCAGCAGCAGTTGGGCGGCGGCGTTGTTCGTTGTATCGCAATGGGCTCTTCTGACGGTCTGCGTCGTGGGTTGACGGTAACCAACCTGGACCACGCGATTGAAGTACCGGTTGGTAAGGCGACGCTGGGCCGTATCATGAACGTACTGGGCGAACCAGTCGACATGAAAGGTCCGATCGGCGAAGAAGACCGCTGGGCGATTCACCGCCCGGCGCCAACCTATGAAGAACTGTCAAACTCACAGGAACTGCTGGAAACCGGCATCAAGGTTATCGACCTGATGTGTCCGTTTGCCAAGGGCGGTAAAGTGGGGCTGTTTGGTGGTGCGGGCGTAGGTAAAACGGTAAATATGATGGAGCTGATCCGTAACATCGCGATCGAGCACTCCGGTTACTCCGTATTTGCCGGCGTGGGTGAGCGTACCCGTGAAGGTAACGACTTCTACCACGAAATGACCGATTCCAACGTTATTGATAAAGTATCACTGGTGTATGGTCAGATGAACGAGCCGCCGGGTAACCGTCTGCGTGTTGCGCTGACCGGGCTGACCATGGCGGAAAAATTCCGTGATGAAGGCCGTGACGTACTGCTGTTTGTCGATAACATCTATCGTTACACCCTGGCCGGTACCGAAGTGTCCGCGCTGTTGGGCCGTATGCCTTCAGCGGTAGGTTATCAGCCAACGCTGGCGGAAGAAATGGGTGTGCTGCAAGAACGTATCACGTCCACCAAAACAGGGTCTATCACGTCCGTTCAGGCAGTTTACGTGCCTGCGGATGACTTGACTGACCCGTCGCCGGCCACCACCTTTGCCCACCTGGATGCCACCGTGGTACTGAGCCGTCAGATCGCTTCGCTGGGTATTTATCCGGCCGTTGACCCGCTGGATTCCACCAGCCGTCAGCTCGATCCGCTGGTTGTTGGTCAGGAACACTACGATGTCGCCCGTGGCGTGCAGTCTATTCTACAGCGTTACCAGGAACTGAAAGACATCATTGCGATTCTGGGTATGGATGAGCTGTCTGAAGAAGACAAACTGGTCGTATCCCGTGCTCGTAAGATTCAGCGCTTCCTGTCACAGCCGTTCTTCGTGGCGGAAGTGTTCACCGGTTCTCCGGGTAAATACGTGTCCCTGAAAGATACCATTCGTGGCTTTAAAGGTATTATGGAAGGCGAATACGACCACCTGCCAGAGCAGGCGTTCTATATGGTTGGTTCCATTGAAGAAGCAGTGGAAAAAGCCAAGAAACTGTAACGCCTTGTAGGAGGGTGATATGGCTGCTATGACTTACCATCTGGATGTCGTTAGTGCGGAACAGCAAATGTTCTCCGGTCTGGTACAGAAAATCCAGGTGACGGGGAGCGAAGGCGAACTGGGTATTTATCCGGGACATGCCCCTCTGCTCACTGCCATTAAACCTGGTATGGTTCGTATTGTTAAACAGCACGGCGAAGAAGAGTATATTTACCTTTCCGGCGGCGTCCTTGAGGTGCAGCCGAATATGGTAACGGTACTGTCAGATACCGCCATCCGTGGGCAGGATCTGGATGAAGCGCGTGCGTTGGAAGCGAAACGTAAAGCCGAAGAGCATATCCGTAATTCGCATGGCGATGTGGATTATGCTCAGGCTTCCGCTGAGCTGACCAAAGCAATTGCGAAGCTGCGCGTTATCGAACTGACCAGAAAAGCGATGTAACAGATAAACGTGTGATAAATAAAAGCCAGTCAGTTGATATTGACTGGCTTTTTTTATCCCTGCATAAACACCACCTCCTATGGAGGTGG
>NZ_QDKJ01000027.1:0-21752 GCF_003115815.1 Brenneria roseae subsp. americana
ACATGTTGCTGACCACCTCCATAGGAGGTGGTGTTTATGCAGGGATAAATAAAGCCGCTTAAAAAAGCGGCTTTATCGTCTAATATCATCACAGATTTCGCTAAGAAGCCCGTTCCTTAATTTCCGGGGATTCACTCGCAAAACCACGTAAGCCCACTACGTGAACGTGCTCATGATTCTGATGCACCTTACGCACCAGCTTATACGTTGTCCCTTTTTCCGGGCTGATATTCTCCGGCGCAGCGATAATCAACTGCATTTCCAGGCGATCGCAGAGTTCAAACAGCGTCGCGATCGATTTGGCATCCAGACGGGCCGCTTCATCCAGGAACAGTAAACGGCATGGAGAGATATCTTTGCCGCGTAACCGTTTGGACTCCTCTTCCCAGCTCTGAACCACCATGACCAGAATCGACATCCCCGTACCGATCGCCTCCCCGGTCGACAATGCGCCGCTCTCAGCACGTAACCAACCATCGGCACCGCGGTTGACCTCAACTTCCATTTCCAGATAATTCCGATAATCCAGCAGTTCTTCACCAATGGTTTGCGGTGTCCGCTGCCCCATGTCGATTTCCGGGTTCAGGCGTTGATACAGTTTAGCCAGGGCTTCCGAAAAGGTTAGCCGATTGCTGTTAAACAGATCCTGATGCATCTCCTGCTGTTCAGACAAAACATTCAGCAGCGTGGTGTGCGTTTCACGCACATTCACGTTCAGGCGTACACTCTTTACCTGGCCAAACGCCACGGATTGCAGCCCCTGGTTCAGCATTCGAATGCGGTTCTGTTCACGCTGGATCGTCTTGCGGATAATATTCGCCACGCTGCGTGAACTGATCGCCAGCATTTGCTCGCGCGCGGTCAGCTCTTCCGTCAGACGATTAAGCTCAATTTCCATCTGCTCAATGGCCTCAACCGGATCATCGGTGCGGATGATATCCTGCCGGATGCGTTCGCGCAGGTGTTGATACACGGCGATATAGAACTGAATTTTCCGCTCGGGACGTTTAGGATCTTCAGAAAGACGCAGTACGTCACGCAAATGCTCGTTATCCGCAACCGCCAGACGCAGGGCGCCCAAGGCTTTATCCGACATAGAACGCAGTTCGTCGCCATCCATGTAGGCCAGTTCACGGCGATGTAAGCGACGTTCCACGCCGTTATCTTTAACCAGGCGCATTACCGCACACCAGCCGGCCTTCGCCGTGACCACCTGCTCCCGCATCTGATGATAATCACGTTCCAGCTTGCGCAGTTTCTTTTGCAGGCCATCCATCTCCGCTTCACAGAACGTAATCTGTTTTTCCAGCTGATTGCGACGCGAGCGATTCTCGCTCAACGCGGTATGCAGTTCGTCACGGCGCTGACGAGCCCGTGACTCGGCGTCGGCATCCGCCCTGACGCCAATGTCCTGTAGCTCCTGGGTCAGTTCTTTCAACATGTCGCGCTTGGCGTCATAAGAACTTTTCAGTGAAGCCTGGAGCTGGCTGTATTGCGTAAGCTGTGACTGATGCTGACGCAGTTGCTCCCGGGCTCTCGTCCGTTCCGCTTCGGCCTGTTCCAGACGCTGACGAAGTTTGTCGTTGAGATCGGCGTTCTCGCCCAGCATCCCGGCAGAATCGGTATAGCTGAAGTGCGCCCGGCGCTGTACGACCTCCGTCAGGGAGAATGCCTGTTGCTTGGCGTGGCGCTGTGCATTTTGCGCCTGCGCATAATCTTCTTTTAACTGCTCATGCTGCTGTGGATCGTTTTGCAATACCGAAACCATCGGCTCCAGTTTGGCCAACGTGGCGCCATGCTGTTGAATAAACCGCACGGACTCTTCTGTTTCATCCAGCTCCGCACGAATTTCTTCAACCCGATCGTACAGACTGTCATCGCATAGCAGGCTAACGCGAGGGATCAGCCGGTTCAGCATGGCACTGAGCTCTTTTGCCTGTTCGTACTGCTGACGCTGCTGCTGATTTTCACCGTCAAAGTTGGCGATGGCGCGCTCAAGCTCACCACGGCGTGAATTTAAGCCACGGATATCCGTTTCAGGATCGTCATCAAACGCGACGGCCAGATGGGTACCAATAAAACGGCTGAACGACTGGTGTAAACGCTGGGTCTTTTGTACATCAAAAGAGAGCGTCGCGTACTGTTCCGCCAGCGCTTCGCGCTCATCACGCAGGCTTTCCAGCCGCATTTCGCGTGCCGCACGACCAAACAGCGGAACGTCAGGGAAACGGGAATAGCGCCACTGGCGTTCCGCCACTTTTACCACCACCGCGCGTTCCAGCTCTTCCACCGCAAAAACGCTGTCGTCGAACGACTGCGGATCCCCTTCGATCAGATATAAATCTTCCGGGCAATCTTCCAGTCCGGCCAACTGTTCCCGAACCAGCGAGAGATCCGCAACCACGATCCCATGACGTGAAGGGCCGTAAAGCGCGGAGAAATACGGCGCATCATCCAAAGTGACATCGTCGTAGATTTCCGACAGCAATACGCCGCCAAAACGTTCCGCCAATGCATTCAGCCGCGGATCTTCGGACCCACCGGGCTGACTCAGCCGTTCAATCTGGGCTTCGATATGCCGTTTGCGGGTGGCGATCTCATCGCGTTCAACCGTGGTTTCACGCTCACGCTCCAGCAACTGCTGCATGTACTCCGTTACCTGACGGCTGTCTTCAAATGTTTCGCCGCTTTGCTCGCTCAGCTGCGTCAACATTTCCTGCGCCGCCAGCCAAACCGGCGCTCGTGCCGTCAGTTGCTGAATCCGCTGTTGGATTTGTTCCAGTTCCTGGCGCAACGCCATACGGCGTTCCCCAGCCTCAGCCACCAGCGACGACAGGGTTTCGATTCGCGCCTCCAGCTCCTGCTGAAGAGAATCCAGTTCTTCCGGCTCACACTCCTGACCGTGACGCTTGTTGAAATCCTGTAGCAGCCGTTCGGCATCCTGCTGTTCACGCAGACGCTGTTCCAGCTCCGATAAACGCATGCGCAGCGGCTGCACGCGCTCAGCCTGATAGCGCTGCGAAGAACTATCGCGCAATAGATCGCGCGCAACCTGCCAGGCTTCGCTGCGACTGACGGCGCCGGCGATCCGGGAAACCAGCTCATAGGCTTGTTCAAACTGGCTGTGCGCCGCATCGGCCACGCTCAGCTTTTGCTCAAGCATCAGCAGAATTTCTGTCGCTTCCTGCTCTTTCGCCTGATAACTGTCCAGATACTCATCGGCATTGTCAGCGGTCAGATCCGGCAATTGACACAGCGTCCGCGCCCGCTCCAGCGCTTGTTGCGCCTGCTGGTACTGAATGGCCCGGGTTTGCTGTACATCCAATGCCTGCTGATAATCGGCCAGCTGACTTTTCAGCTCATCCACTTCCAGCTCGGCCGCATCGGCCCGGGATTCATTTTCAGCCTGTTGCTCGCGCGCTTCTTCAACAATCTCATTTTGCTCTTCGAGACGGTAGCTCAGTTCTTCCAGATCCGCGTTATAGCGCTCGATTTTTTCCTGCTGACGCATCGCCGTCTGCACCAGATTCAGGTGATCGCTGGCCGCCTGATAATCCGTTTCCAGAGAGTCTTCTGCGCCGCTTTGCTCTTCCAGCTCTCGCGCCATTTCAACATGACGATATTGCTCGGCAGAGAGTTGTTTACGGCTGCCAAACAGGTCGCGGCGCAGTTCCAGCGCGCTATCCAGATGAATACGTCGCTCATTGGCATGACGCATATAGTCGGCAGCCACATAAGAGGTCGCCTCAGAAATCAAATGTTTGAACAAGTCACGATCGGACTGGGTAACGCGAATGGCCTCCAGCGTCATGCGGTTTTCACGCAGCGCGGCTTCCATATCCTGAAACGCCTTGCGCACGCCGCTGTTTTCCGGCAGCAAATAATCACGCAATGAACGCGTGATGGCGCTGGAGATGCCGCCATACAACGATGCTTCAATCAGGCGATAAAATTTGCTGCGGTCGGCGGCGGAACGCAGACGACGAGGAACCACGCCCAGATCAAACATCAGGGAATGATAATCCGTGATGGAGTTGAACTGTTTGAACTGGACGCCTTCCATTTCTTCAACACGATCTTTCAGTTCCTGCAAGGAAAGTACACGCGCCTGACGCTCGCCCACCGTCTGGGTCAGCAGTTGCGTCGGCTGAATCGCGGTTGGCAATCCCTGAATGGTAAACGGCTTGATATCGACCTTGCGATCGCGCCCGGCGACCTGTTGCAGGCGTACCCCCACCAGCACACGCTGATGACGGGAATTGACGACATCCAGTGCGGAATAACACACACCGGCACGCAATTTACCGTGCAGGCCTTTATCACGGGAACCGCTGGTGGCCCCGGCTTCAGTGGTGTTTCTAAAGTGCAATAATGTCAGATCGGGGATCAATGCCGTAATAAACGCCGCCATGGTGGTGGACTTTCCGGCCCCGTTGCCTCCCGACAACGTGGTCACCAATTCATCCAGATCAAACGTGCGGGCGAAAAAACCATTCCAGTTGACCAGCGTCAGTGAGCGAAATTTACCGCGTTCAATCATTCCTGTTCATCCTCAACACTCTCAGGCGGGGTATCGTCTGTGCGATCGTTCTCGTCACTTTCATCTTTCAGTGACAGGTTACCGTCAACCGGCATCGCTTCGCCATCGCGAATCATCCGCAATTGCGCCTCACGCGCGTCATCGCCGCTGCGCACATCGGCGCCGAAGCGGAAAACCGACTCGGTGATTCGAAACTTGCTGTTGTCACTGCCCATAAAGTAGATCATCCCCAGCCGCCGTAAGCGATTAAGAGAGGTTCTCACTTTTTCCTGTAATTTCTGGCGATCCAGATCGGAACCGGTTGAACGCTGGTTAACCAGCCTCAGTAATTTGTTTTCATCCGCCAGGCTGAGCAGTTCTTCGTACAGCTCTTGCTGGCTGAAAATACCTTCATGCGCCAGACGCTCCGGGCTGAGGTATAAATAGCAAAGAATTTTCCCCACCATCATATCCAGTTCGGACAGGACCGAACGGGGGATCAGCGTGGTGGAACGCGGCCGCAAATAGAAGAAACCTTCTGGCGCACGAATCAGCTCGACGTTATAACGGCTGTAAAACGATTCCAGTTCTTCCTGAAAATCCATCAGAAAAGCATGATTTTCCAGCTCTTCGATGCCGATATGACGGCCTGCGCGCAGTTGGCTGTCCAACGCGGGAAACAACAGGTTCGACAGCGCGGTGACCAGTCTGGCTGGTATGATATGTTCAATATTTGTCGATGACATGGGCCTGTACCTTGGCTCCGTAATCATTGATTACCTGCCACAGCGCAGGTAATCCGGTGAAATCTGCTTCGGCCACGCCCAGACGCACCGCCTGGTCGACCACGATTCGGGCAACATCAAAGTGCCGGGAACGAGGATACTGCGCCAGATATTCGCGCATCACATCGCTTAAATTGAGCGGTATTTGCTGCTCTTTGTATTTCTGTAACGACTGCTCGACCAACGCAATCAACTGCTCACGTATTTCGCTGAATTCTTCATATTCCAGCTCTGGCGGCAACTCGCCCGTCACCTCTTCACTGCGTAACGCCAATTCTTCATCGCGCATATCCAGCAACCGATCGGCGTTGGCAAAGGTGAGTGCCCAGGGATGATCAAAATAACTTTGTACCGACTGACGCAGGCGTTGCGCAAACACCCGGTTTTTATCCATATCAATAGCGGTACGGATAAATTTATGCACATGCCGGTCGTAGCCAATCCATAGATCGATAGTCTGCTGGCCCCAACTGACAATACGGTCAAGTTTGCTTTGCAGATCGAAGACCAGCTTATCGACAAATTCCAGATTGTGTGGATTGTCCAGAATGGCGTCCTGAATACTCAGCAGGCTGGCCTGTAGTTTGTCGCCGGCGGCTTCCAGCGTATCCTGCAATTCACGCAAGGTGCTCGAGGTTTCCGTCAGCAACTGTTCGCAGCTGCTAATCGCCGCTCGCCAGTCCTGATTCAGCAACGCGGCAATATCCTCTTTTACGCCCTGCTGTTGTTCATCCATCACTCGCTGGGATAAATCAATACTGTCAAAAATCTCTGCAACCGAGTATTTCAACGGCGCGAACACATTACGATGCCAGTGGAACTCATCACCGCCCTCTTCTGCCGCCTCTGCCGCCCGGCTAAGTTCCTGGGCCACAATCGAAAGCTGCATGGAGAGGCGCAGCGCAGAGAATTCACGCTGACGAATGTAGTAATCGGTAATGCCGATACCCAACGGCGTCAGACGATAAATGGCATTGCCTTCCGCCTGTTCACTGGTAAAGCGATTAAGCAACCGCTGGCGAACCAGATCATTGATGGCATTATTGGCACGGACCGTAATGGTTTCGTCCGTTTGATCAAATCCCTGACTGACATGGCGAAAGGCATCGACCAGTTCTCCTTCGCTCATTTCACCATCCATGCGTTCGCCATTGAGCGTAGCTATTGCCAGTAAAAAGGCCAGACGTTCAGTGGGAAGGGAAAGGGAAAAATCATTTTTTCGTGCCCAGGCGACCAGTTCGGGTACAGTCTGGGAAAAATCACTCATAATGCATCCTTCAAATGGGGTTTATGCGCCATGACATGGATATAACGACCCAAGCTTACGAAGGGTTCCTGCCGGCAATAACGCTGTTCAAGCTCCAGAATCTCGGCAAAATTATCACGTTGTTGCTGTTTATTCTGCAAATAATCGTGAAATACCCGCACTCCCGTTTTACCGCTGATGGACAGCCCCATATCCTCAAGCCAACGATAAACCTGCTGAGGTTCCAACGGATGATCGGGTGACAGCGACCGCCGCTTGCGCTTGGGCATACCGGCTTGTACATAGGCAAAATTACCCAGCACCATATTACGCATCAGCAAGCCATGATGGTTATAAAACATCAGGGATAACGCGCCCCCCGGTGACAGACAGTCATTCAATATTTCCAGCACTTGCTGTGGCTGAGCCACCCATTCCAGCACCGCATGAAACAATATCAGATCGGCGGGCCTTTCCATATATTGCACGATATCTTGCGCCGCACTTTGTACAAAGCGCATATTCTGGATCACACCTTGCGTGGTCGCCGCTTCTTTGGCGCGCTGAATCATCTCATCTGATAAATCGCACAACAATACCTGATGTCCTAAAGCTGCCAGACGACAGGCCATATGCCCTTCACCGCCGCCGGCATCCAGTACCCTTAACGGCCGTGCCGGAAGCCGGGTGAGCAACCCCTCAAGATCCTGCCATAGAATCGCCTGTCGCAGTGCACCTTTTGTCGTGCCATAAATATTCTGGGCAAATTTCTCTGCGATATCGTTAAAATTGCGATCCTGCATGGGTTAATGGTTCCGCATCATAGATTCAGGGCGAATAAAAACGCATGGCAATCCAGCACATCAGATGCCTTAAAGCCTGCCATTTTGGCACAGGCTGACCTAGAATAAATCGTCTTACCACATAATATCTGCCCGGATGCGGTTTTTTCACCCAAAAGGAACGCAATTTTATGCTTTTCGCACTTAAAAAATTTGTCGGTAGCCTGTTGCTGCCCCTTCCACTGCTATTGATCCTGATGGGCGTCGGCCTGCTGTTCCTGTGGTTTACCCGGCGTCAACGCACCGGCAAGACGCTGATTTTAGTAAGCTGGCTTATCCTTGTGCTGCTCAGCATCCAGCCAATTGCCGATCGCCTGCTGTTACCGCTGGAAACGCGCTATCCCACCTGGCAAGCCGATCGGCCCCAGGCAGATTATATCGTGGTGCTGGGCGGCGGCTATACATATAACTCCGACTGGGCTCCCAGTTCCAATCTCATCGGCAACAGCCTGCCACGGGTCACCGAAGGTATTCGCCTCTATCACGCCAACCCCGGAGCAAAAATGATTTTCACCGGCGCGGCAGCGCAAGGGAACCCGGTCAGCAGCGCCAGAACCGCGGCGCTGGTTGCCGAAAGTCTGGGGGTTCCACCGCAGGATATCCTGCTGGTGGATAGCGCAAGGGATACGGAAGAAGAAGCCGCCGGTACGGCGAAAATTGTCGGCAGTCAGCCTTTTTGGCTGGTGACATCGGCAAGTCATTTACCTCGCGCAATGCGTTTTTTCCAGGCTGAAGGACTTAATCCCATGCCTGCACCGGCGAACCAATTGGCCATCACTACCGCCCTTAACCCGTGGGAAAAAATCTTCCCTTCAGCCTATTATCTGTCGCATAGCGAGCGGGCCTGGTATGAAACACTGGGACGTATCTGGCAAAGCCTGAAAGGTACGGAAACAGAGCCAGAGCAATGACGCTCTGCGCTACTCCAGCCAGGGCGCAAGCTCACGGGACGCCAGATCAAAGAGTTGGCGATCCAGTTGCCCGGTGTGGATATAACGGGAAACCGCTTCCCAGATGACATACAGCCAGCGCCGGTATACGAAGGACTCTGAAACCGGCGCTTTCTTGAGATAGTGATATAACAGCTGTTCCGGCATCCCTGATTCACAAAGCCGGAATAGCTCATACTCTCTGGGCGCCCAAAGCATCATCCCCGGATTAATCATCGCCAGTAGCTGATCGGTGCGGGCATCTTTCAACATACTGCGCAACGAGAGATTGCCGTGCACCAACACACAGCTGTCATTGAAATCATCGAATAATTCAGGCAACTCCTGACGGGAACGATAAAGCAGGCTGCGATCGGCCTGTGTTAACTGAGGCGCGGTGACATTGAGCAGCGTGGCCCACAACACTTCCAGACGCTGCTGATACCAGCTAATCCAATCATTTTCCTGCGAACTGTCGACAGAGCCGACACAGCCATGGCTATCAATGCGATGCCAGGCCAGGACGCCCTCTACGATTTGATCCATCAACAACGTCCAGCGCTGTGCGGTACGCGTCGGCGCTTCAACCGACACGCCGCGCAGACGTTCGATCAGCAACAGCTCTTTATAGGGAGATTGCTGAGTAATCACCAAACCGTATACCGTCGGCAGGCGAACATCTCCTTCACGCGCCAGCATGGATAGCTTGTAGGCCTCCTGCTGCGCAACGCCTTGACAAACATAACTTTTGGCGAGTAAAGGAATGGCATTGCCTTCTTTATCGTACAAAGCATATAAATGCGCATAGGGTTGCTCGCTGATACGTTCAAGACGACTCAGGCTTTCCCCCAACACCGTGCTTAATTCCGCTTTTAACTGTTCCATAAACGGCAAAACCTCTACTGAGCAGAATCGCTCCACTCGTCATGATGCGGTCAACAAATGACAATTTCCCCAATGCAGATCAAATAAAGCAGGATCAATGACACATCCCAAATAGACTGAAAATTTGATAACTGGAATAAAATACGATTACATATTTCGGATACAAATAAAAACGGGGATTTTCATAATTTGAAAATCCCCGTTTTTATTTAATTATTCACCTGCTTAGTATTTTTAGCTTAACGATTAGCCATCACCTGTCGCACACGCACTAAATCTTCTGGCGTATCAACACCGACACTGGGAATCGCTTTTGCCACGGCAACGTGGATCTTTTCGCCGTACCACAGAACGCGCAATTGCTCCAGCAGTTCAATTTGCTCTAACCGACTAGGCGCCCAGCTGACATAGCGTCGGACGAACCCTGCACGATACGCGTAGATACCAATATGCCGTAAGAAATGATCGCCGATGCTCTCCCTGGATTGAGCAAAACGCTCACGCTCCCAGGGGATCGTCGCCCGTGAAAAATACAACGCATATCCTTCGGCATCCGTGACCACTTTAACCGCATTAGGATTGAACGCTTCTTCACTGGTTTCTATCGGCACAGCCAACGTCGCCATACCGGCATGGCAGGAGGACAGATTTTCCGCTACCTGACGGATAATGACCGGCGGAATAATAGGTTCATCGCCCTGTACATTCACGATGATTTCGTCATCGGCAAAGCCATAACGTTCGATCACTTCGGCAAGCCGTTCCGTACCGGAGTTATGGGCTGGGCTGGTCAGGCACACTTCTCCGCCGGCCTGCTGAATCGCCGTTTGTACATCGGGGTGGTCGGTAGCGACAATCACGCGCCGGGCCCCTGATTCCAGAGCCCGTTCCATGACATGGAGCACCATCGGTTTGCCATTAATATCCGCCAGCGGTTTGCCAGGCAAACGACTCGACGCAAAGCGCGCTGGAATAATAACCGTGAAAGTCATTGTGTTATCTCATCAGCGCCTAAGGTACGCGCTTCACTTTCCAGCAATACCGGAATGCCATCACGCACGGGATAAGCCAAACCATCAACCTTGCATATCAGTTCCAGCTTTTCTTTATTGAAGTACAAACGTCCGTTACATACCGGACAAGCAACGATCTCAAGTAAACGGTGATCCATGTTTCCTCCATCATATACCTGCCATACGGCAAGTTGCAGTTGCGTTGGCTTTCCTGCGACTCGAATTATTTAAGGTATAGAAGCTATCTAACAGGGTTATGAGAAGACCGCAGGCCTATTCAGCCAGCAACCCGTTTTTAAACTAATGCTTAGCCAACACGGTTTCCAATTGGCGAAGCAATTGCGTCGCATGCGGCTCGGACAACACCGCATCCACCGGGAGATACCACCAGTTAGCGCACGCAAATGCCCTGCACTTTACCGCATCTTTCTCCGTCATTAACAGCGGCTGTCTCTCATCTAAGGTTAACGGTTTAAGCTGATCCAACTGATAGCTTTGATGATCGGCAAAAGCGATTTCACGTGAAATGCTGACGCCTGACTGGCGCAGCGTGGCGAAAAAACGTGGAGGATGACCAATCCCCGCCATCGCCACGACATTTTGCAAACGGGAAACGTCACATTTTTCGCCCGAAAGCAGATTAATCGCCATACCGGCAGTCAGCATCATGGCGATTTCGCCTTCACGCGGGATACCGCCATTCACGATAATCGCGTCCACCGTGGCCAACCGGCTTTCCCGCTCGCGCATGGGGCCAGCAGGTAGCCACCAGCCATTGCCAAAGCGTCGAATGCCGTCCACCACCACTAACTCCATATCACGCGCTAAAGCATAATGCTGTAACCCGTCGTCGGTAATAACCATATCCAGCGGATAATGTGCCAGCAACGCCTCTACGGCCAGACGACGCTCCGGCGCAACGGCAACCGGCGCCCCGGTGCGCTGATAAATCAGCACAGGTTCGTCACCGGCCTGCGAAGTCGTAACGCCATTATCAACCAGCAAGGGATAGCGATCCGCTTTGCCGCCATAGCCCCGGGACACCACGCCAACCCGATAGCCTTTTTGTTGCAACTGCTCGACCAGCCAGATAACTACAGGCGTTTTTCCGTTGCCGCCGGCGGTCAGATTCCCCACCACCACCACCGGTACCGGTGCGCGCCAGCTTTTACGCCACCCCCACCGATAACTTTGGCGGAGCAGAAATGCAATCCCCCCGTATAACAACGAGAGGGGAACCAGGAGCCAATAAAGTGGCGAGCGCCCTGACCAGATACGTTCAATCATTCGCCGAACTGCATTTTATGTAGCTGTGCGTAAGCGCCATTCCTAGCCAGTAAAGTAGCATGCTCACCGCGCTCAATAATGTGTCCATCCTCAACAACCAGGATTTCGTCAGCATTCTCAATGGTAGACAGACGATGCGCGATAACCAACGCGGTACGATCTTTTTGCAACGCATCCAGCGCCGCCTGAATCGCCCGCTCGGATTCCGTATCCAATGCGGAAGTCGCTTCGTCCAGCACCAGGATAGGACAGTTGCGTAACAGCGCGCGGGCAATAGCAATACGCTGACGCTGACCACCAGAAAGCAGCACGCCATTTTCACCAATTATAGTATCCAGTCCATTGTCCATTTTGCTGATAAAATCCATCGCATACGCCATTGTCGCCGCACGTTCTATTTCCTCACGGCTATAACGGTCATTACAGGCATAAGCAATATTATTGGCGATGGTGTCATTAAACAGGTGCACGTTCTGTGAAACCAATGCCACCTGATTACGCAGCGAAGCCAACGTATATTCACGGAGATCGTGTCCGTCCAGCAGAATTTCACCTGACTGAATGTCATAAAAGCGCGTGATCAGATTAGCAATGGTGGACTTACCAGAGCCTGAACGCCCAACCAACGCCACGGTTTTCCCCGGCGGAATGTGCAAGCTGATATTCTTCAGCGCCAGCGTCTCTTTTCCCGGATAGGAAAAATTGACATTGCGGAATTCGAGATCGCCTTTCGCCCGGTCAATCTCCAGTTTGCCATTATCTTTTTCCTGCTCCATATCCAGAATGGCAAACAGTGTCTGACAGGCTGCCATCCCACGCTGAAATTGCGCATTAACGTTAGTCAATGACTTCAGCGGGCGCATCAGCGCAATCATGGAGGAGAAAACCACCGTAATCGTCCCCGCCGTCAGCGTGTCCATAACGCTGGGGATACTGGCAGCGAACAGAACGAACGCCAGTGCCAGTGAAGCAATCAATTGAATAATCGGATCAGAGATTGAAGAAGCGGAAACCAATTTCATCCCCTGCTGGCGCATGCGATTGCTAACCTTATCAAAGCGCCTGGTTTCCACATCCTGACCGCCGAAAATCAGCACCTCTTTGTGGCCTTTCAGCATCTGCTCTGCGCTGGTGGTCACGTGCCCCATAGTGTCCTGCATGCTTTTACTGATATTACGAAAACGTTTAGAAACAACACGAATGGCAAGCGATACAATCGGTGCAATGACAATCAGAATGATAGAGAGCTGCCAGCTGTAATAGAACATCAGAATGAAAAGGCCAATAATAGACGCCCCTTCCCTGACTACCGTAATCAGCGCATTTGAAGAGGACGCCGCAACCTGTTCTGAATCATAGGTGATACGGGACAGGAGGGTTCCCGTTGACTGCTGATCGAAGAAAGAAACCGGCATCCCCATCATATGGGCAAACAGCCGGCGACGCATGTTCATCACCACCTTGCCGGACACCCAGGCCACACAGTAACTGGAAACAAAACCGGAAGCACCGCGCATCAGCATCAGGCCAATGACCACCAGTGGCATCCAGACCAGTACCGAACGATCGGCTTTACCAAATCCTTCATCCAGCAAGGGCTTAAGCAGAGACAGCATCAACGTGTCGCCAGCCGCATTAATAATCAGTGCGATCGCGGCCACAGCCAGCCCCGTTTTAAAAGGAGAGATCATCGGCCATAGGCGACGAAAGGTCTGCCAGGTGGAGAGATCTTTATCATTCAGCATGCAATAAACCTGAGCCAGGAAAGAAATAGCCGCCTATTTTACTCATTATAACGCTTTACGCCAAACCACTGATGATACCAACGGGGCGATATTTGTTCTCTAAAACGTAATATGTGCCACGAATCGCTGAAAAAACGCGCGCTCAGTTGTCCGGATGCCGCGGTATCCAACCAGTTATAACCATGCTGCCGATAGCGCTCGACAATTTTCGTCGCAGGCAGTCTCCACGGGTTATAGCGTGCGGTAGAAACAGCGACATACCCTGCATTAACCGCCCGGATAAACGGCGGAGAGGAAGAGGTATTACTGCCATGATGAGGAATTTGTAACAAATCCGCAGTTAACGCACTTCTTTTCCATTTAACCAACTGTTTCTCCGTTTCAGATTCAATATCTCCCGTCAGCAGAACCCGATGTTTCCCATCGTCGATACGTATCACGCACGAATCATTATTCTCTGCTCTATTCACCAGAGCCGTCGGCCACAAAACGGTGAAAGTTAACCCCTGCCAGTTCCACATATCGCCTTGTAAACAAGGTAAATACCCTTTCTGGTTAAAGGAACTGTAAACTTTTGCCAGAGGATAGGCCTGATGAATTTTCTCCAGGCCACCGGTGTGATCCATATGACTGTGGCTCAGAATGATTTTTTCCACGCTGAGTCCGCGCCAGCGCAGATAGGGTAATATTTCTCTCGTCGCCATATCGCCCCCTTCCCAGCGATTTCCCGTATCGTACAGTACCGCTTTTCCATCACGCTCGATGACAATCGCCAGTCCATGCCCCACATCCAACATATCGACCCGCCAGTCAGGCTCGTCGTTTTTTACCCGGGACATGACAAGAAGCACGATCAAGGCTCCCAGCGTACCGGGGTAGATTTTCCACCATTTAAAACGCCAAATCGCAACCATTAACCAGCCGGCTACGCTGCCAATCAGCAGGGATGCGTCAAGATGTACCCAGCCAGTCTGCAAATAGGAAAGCGGTACAAACACCGCTCTCAACGACCCATCTCCCAACGTCCACAGCCAGCCACTCAAAACCGTGAGCGACATCATGGGTAAGGCCAGCAAAATAAGCGGCGTGGTAATAAATGAAACCACCGGAACCGCCCACAGATTGGCCGGTAGAGATGTCAGGCTGAAACCGTGAAACAGACTGAGTTGTAAAGGCATCAGCAGCAGGGTTACCCCGGTTTGCAGATGTATCCATCGCAAGAAGAACCAGCGAAACCGCGTTTGGCAACGAAGAGGTAATGGCGCCCATTGAAACCAGAAAATAAGCGCGGCCACGGCCAGACAGGAGAGCCAGAAACTGTCGGACAGTACGCTGAGGGGATCGCATAACAGAACAATTGCCACGCACCATAACCAGACTTGCCACGATGAGCAGATCACGCCTCTGATTTTCAACGCCATCCAGACAGAAAGCGCCAATGCCGCTCTGACGGCGGGGGGATTTCCGCCTGCCAGCCAGACATAGATCCAGGCGATTAACACGCTGACCAGCAATGGAAACCGATAGCCGATCCGATGAGCGGGAAAACCATATTGTATCGCCCGGGCCAGTCCCCAGCCGAATCCGCCGGCCAACGCGATATGCAGACCGGAAATCGCCATCAGATGCATGGTCCCGGTTTTCTGTAAAATAGCCTTGATTTCAGGGGCCACCGTTTTCATTTCACCGAAAGCCAACGCCAGCAAAATAGCACGCCACGGTAACGCCGCCGTTTGCCGTTCCGCTTGCGAAATAATACGCTGGCGGAAGTCACATTCGGAATTGATGGCCTGCGCTGACACCATCCTTCCCGAAAAAGGCTGGCGCTTCGATATCGTCCATCGCTGGCTGTCGAATCCGCCTTCATTCAGCCGGCTATGGACCGGACGCAGATTCACGGTCGCCGCCCACCGTTGACCACCACACCAGTTCCGCATGTCATTCGATAGCGTTACCTGAGCGTAGAGTGGAGGAAAGATCCATGTCTGATTAACTTTCTCTAACCTGACAACAATCTGAGTTTCATCAAGCTCAACAAAACGTACGCTGCTAATCGTGACGACAGCATTAACGGTTCGCTGCGCCAGTTGATCGATTTGCTTTAGCAATGACTGAGCCGTTAAGCCCGCCCAACAAAAACTGAAAAGCATAACGGCTGCCGTTACCTGAAAAAAACCGCGTTTCCCTGTCAGAATCGTGGCGACGGACAGGATCACCCCCAGCCATAACGCCCCGGACGGCGGTATATTGGGCAGTATCGCCAGGGGGAAAACCCCAAGAACAGCCGCAATGGCAAGGGCACTTATCGATATTTTCATTGCATCCGTCCCTGGGGAAAATACGCATTCCTGTTAATACGCGCCACACTGTGAATCATGTTGCATCACGTGCTATCAGCCCAGATCAAAAAATGAAAACTGGAACTCGCTACGCAACAAGGGTTATAGGTTGCAATGAGTTGCAGGCGACAGGCGAAAAGGAATCCAGAATGAGGAGCCGGATTTGGGACAGGAGAGAAAAGCGGACAGCAACAAAAAGGGATCGCAGATGCGATCCCTATGACGATAGCGGTCTCTGTTACCAGAGAGAGTATACGGATGAGGTTATTTCACTTCACCCATGACTTTCAGTTTCTTGGACAGTTCACGGCGTTCTTTCGACAAATCTGCATTTTTAATGATGTAATCATCAACGCGATCTTCATAATCGCTACGCATGTTTGCAATGATGCCTTGTACATCTTCAATGGTCATACCCGGCTTCAGATACTCGCTCAGGTTATCAAGCAGTAAAACGCGCTTCTGGTTGTCACGGATTTTCTTTTCGTTATCAATGATTTCACGCTGCAACTTATTCTTGCGGCGAAACGTGCGCACAAATTCCAGAACGTCCTGGAAACACGGTTTAGTGTCCTTATCCATTTATTTACCCTTACCTTAAGTCATACACAGATACTTTACGCTCACCATACAGGTTAACCACGCCACCTTTCAAGTTACCGGTTGCCGCCGTCGGTGATCGGACGTTTTTTCTGTCATCGGTTAATCAACGATAATACACGGCAATGCGCTGATTATGAACCTGCTCAATCACGACTTCAGTATCAAAAATGTCTTCAAGGATCTCGGACGTCATGATCTCTTCCGGTTTCCCACTGTAGATAATCTGCCCTTTTCGCATGGCGATGATGTAATCGGAATAGGCGGAAGCAAAATTGATATCGTGAATAACCAAAACAATCGTTTTACCCAGCTCATCCGCGGCACGACGAATTTGTTTCATCATGGAGACCGCATGCTTCATATCCAGATTATTCAGCGGTTCGTCCAACAGCACGTATTCCGTATCCTGACACAGCACCATCGCCACATAAGCCCGCTGGCGCTGTCCACCGGAAAGCTCATCTAAAAAACGGTCTTTAAATTCAGTCAGATTAAGGAATGCCAGCGCGGCGGCGATACGCTCATGGTCGTCGGCATTCAACCGTCCTTTGGTATAAGGATAGCGTCCGAACCCAACCAGTTCCGCAACCGTTAACCGACTGGTGAACTGGTTTTCCTGACGTAACACTGACAGACAGGTTGCCAGTTTATCGCTCGGCGTCGTTGTCACATCCATGCCATTGACGTTGACTCGTCCTTGATCGGCATCCAACAAACGGCTGACGATAGATAACAGCGTCGATTTCCCTGCCCCATTCGGACCAATGATCGACGTAACGCCACCGCGGGGGATCGTCGCCGTGACGTTTTTTAATACCGCAACATTATTGTAGGTTTTGGTTACATTACCGATTTCAATCACACGGAAACCTTTTTAAGTAACAATAAGATGAACAGAGAACCACCAATAAATTCAATGACAACGGACAACGCGCCGGCCATACCGAGGAGGTGTTCCAGAATCAGTTGTCCGCCCAGCAGCGCAATGACCCCCAGCAAAAAAGCTGCCGGCAGTAAAAAACGATGCTGGCTGGAGCCAACAACCAGATACGCAAGATTGGCGACCATAAAGCCGAGGAAGGTTAACGGCCCCACCAGCGCCGTTGATATTGCCACCAGAACAGACACCAGCAGCAGGATAATCGTTACGCTGCGTTTATAGTCCATTCCCAAATTGATGGCCGTATTACGTCCCAATGCCAGCACATCAAAACGAAAGCGCATGCGCCATATTACCAGGGCGACCGCAAAGGTGATCGCGGCAGATAACGCAATCAATTCAGGCACCGCGCGGGTAAAGGTGGCAAACATTCGCCCCTGCACAATAGCGAATTCACTGGGGGTCAATAAACGCTGCATCAGATTCGCCATACTGCGAAACAGCGTACCGCAGATAATCCCGACCAACAGCACCAGATGAAGATTGTTGCGGCTACCGGTAAATAGCCACCGGTACAGGATCGCAGAAAACAAAATCAGCAGCACCGCTTCAAGCGCAAACTTGCCGCCGACGCCCAACTGCGGTATGCCGCCAACGCCGAACATAAAGACCAACGCCGTCTGAATAAGGACAAACAACGCCTCAAACCCCATGATCGACGGTGTCAAAACACGGTTGTTGGTGACAGTCTGAAACAGAACCGTCGATGCGCTGGCGGCAAAAGCGACGAGTAACATAGTGGCCAGCATCAACCCGCGGTGCACCATAATGTATTTCAGGTTACTGCCGAGATTGATGGTCATAAATATCACGACCAATGCCAGTGATATCCCGGCCAGCCACATCAGACGCAAGCGGGGGGACAAACCCGCTCGCCTTTCGCCGACAGCAGCGGACATCGTGGTATTACGTTCATTAACCGACATGGCGTTTTTGGCTTAACAGTAAAAGAAGGAAAACAACGGCGCCGATCACACCGAGGATCACACTCACAGGAATTTCAAATGGATAGCGAATTACCCGGCTGATGATGTCACAGAACAGCACCAAACCACCACCCAGCAAACAAACCCAGGGAATCGTTTTACGCACATTATCGCCGAGCAACATGCTGATCAAATTAGGCACGATCAGGCCGAGAAAAGGCAGATTACCGACCACCACCACCACGCCGCTGATAACGGCGATAATGGATAGCCCCATCAACATCACCTGCCGATAGTTCAGCCCGACGTTGACAGAGAATTCCCGCCCCATTCCCGCGACGGTAAAACGGTCAGCAATCCAGCAAGCCACCAGCGTCAACACACCGACCAGCCACAGCAATTCATAGCGACCTTGCAGCACACCGGAGAAATCCCCCGACTCCCAGCTTCCCAGGGCCTGCAATAGATCAAAATGCAAGGCGCCAAAGGTAGTGATGGAGCTGATTACCGCCCCCAGCATAATTCCCACCAGCGGGACAACCAGTGCCGATTTGAGCACCACACGCCGCAGCAACATCATGAACAGCAAGGTGCCCCCCAGGGCAAACACGCTGGCGACAGCCATCTTGGTAAAGACGGTGGCGCTCGGCGCCAGCACCATGACAACCAGCAATCCCAGACCGGCAGACTGCGTTGTTCCCGCCAGCGATGGCTCGACAAAACGGTTCTGGGTCAGTAACTGCATAATCAACCCGGCCACGCTCATGGCGCTACCAGCCAAAAGCAAAGCCAGCGTACGCGGTACGCGGCTGATAAAGAAAATATCACGCATCGCCGGATCGGTCCAAACCGCCCGCATGTTTATCTGCCCCGCGCCAATAAACAAGCTGGTGACAACCATGCAGGCAAGCAAAAGCACACCGAGAGAAAAATAGAGAGATTTCATTATTCTGCCACGACCTACCGTTATTTTTTATGCTGGGCTATTTTGCCGTCACCCTGGGGCCGTCACTGCGTGACGTTGAAAATCGCTCCCGGCGATTTTTTATTCAGCGCATCGTTCACATCACGAATCAGCGCCTGATAACTTTGCAAACCGCCTGCGATATAAAGCGAAGCGGAGTCAAGATAGATAACGCGGTTGTTTTGCCAGGCAGCTGTTTTATGAATCAGTGGGTTATCCAACACCTGCTGCGCAGATTCACTGCCGGGGCGACCAATCGCATTGTCGCGATCAAGAACGAATAGCCACTCCGGGTTTACGCGCAACAAAAACTCCGACGTCACCACATTGCCATGAGGCCCGGAATCAGGGAATTCGCTCGCCGGTTTAAATCCTAACTCATCGAAAACAAAGCCGAAACGGGATTTCGGGCCATAAGCAGACATTTTTCCGCCACTCACCATCAGCACCAGCGCACTGCCGGCGCTGGCCGCTTTCTCATGGGTCTGGGCGATGTGCTGTTTGAAGTCCGCCAATTGTTTTTTGGCTTCCTCTTCTTTGCCAAAAATCGTTCCCAACTGTTCGACACGCAGCGTAAAGCTGCTCATAAACTGATGTTCATCAACATCCATGGCGATTGTCGGCGCAATGGCGCTTAGTTTATCGTAGGCATCAAGGGTACGCCCGCCGGCAATAATCAGATCGGGCTTGGCGCTGCTGAGCGCTTCGTACTTCGGTTCGAATAACGTACCGGCATCGAGGTACTGATCACTGCTATATTTGGAAAGAAACTCGGGCAAACGCGTACCGCTCTTTGGCACACCGGCGATATCCACTTTCAGCGCATCCAACGTGTCCAAAACCGCCGGGTCGAAAACGATAACTTTCCTGGGCGGCTGAGGCACCTGTGTCGTTCCCTGCGCGTGCTCAATGCTGATCGTATGCGTCCCTTCGCCTGTCGACGGCGTCTGATCGCATCCGGCCAGCGCCAGCAATGACGCGAATAATGTTGTTTTCACCGTAATCGCTACGTTCACCCGCATTCTTGTCTCCTGCTTATTGCCTGAGGAAACGCTCAAGCAATAAGACATTTCATTATCATTCGCATTAGGGTGGAAAATTGTAACGAATGCGGATACGGATGACTAGCGATTATGGGGGCGCGGAAATTGACCCGCATCAGGAAAGCGCGATAGAAAACGGTATTCAATGTTATCCTTAACGTTTTCTTACCTGTTTTCACCTGAAAGCAATCATTTAGTTAAACGTAATTATGGCCGATAAAACGCAACCTACTTTCTTTATCCACGACTATGAGACGTTCGGCAAACATCCGGCGCGCGATCGTCCCGCGCAGTTTGCCGGTATCCGTACGGATATGGATTTCAATATCATCGGTGAACCGCTGGTCATTTATTGCAAGTCGACCGATGACTATCTGCCTGAACCCGAGGCCGTCATGATCACCGGGATCACCCCGCAGTTGGCCATGTCAAAAGGGGTGAATGAAGCCGAGTTTGCCCGCCATATTCACGATGCTTTCAGCGTGCCCGGCACCTGTATCATGGGTTACAACAATATCCGGTTCGATGATGAAGTCAGCCGTAATATTTTTTATCGCAACTTCTATGATCCCTATGCCTACAGTTGGCGAAACGGCAATTCGCGCTGGGATTTACTGGATGCATTGCGCGCGTGTTATGCGCTGCGCCCCGAAGGTATTGTCTGGCCAGAAAATGAGGATGGCTTGCCCAGTTTCAGACTGGAGCATTTGACCCGGGCCAACGGCGTGGCGCACGAACACGCGCATGACGCAATGTCCGATGTCTATGCCACGATTGCCATGGCAAAACGGCTGAAACAGGCTCAGCCCAAGCTTTTTGATTACCTATTCCAGCTACGTAATAAGAACAAAGTCAGCCAGCTTATCGATGTTCCACAAATGAAGCCGCTGGTGCATGTTTCCGGCATGTTCGGCGCGGCAAGAGGCAACACCAGTTGGGTCGTGCCGCTCGCGTGGCACCCGGATAACCGTAATGCGGTCATCATGTGCGATCTGGCCGGCGATATGGCGCCCTTACTGACCATGGATGCCAGCGCGTTGCGAGAACGCCTGTATACGCGCCGGGATCAGCTGACTCACGATCAGAGCGCTGTGCCAATCAAACTGGTTCATATCAATAAATGTCCGGTTCTTGCTCCGGCCAGCACCTTGCGGCCGGAAGACGCAGCCCGGCTGGGCATTGATCGTCAGCGCTGTCTGGACAATCTGGCTCTGCTGCGCCACAACACGCAGGTCAGAGAAAAAGTCGTCGAACTGTTTGCCGAACCTTCGGCATTCCCGCCATCCAGTGATGTTGACCTCAGGCTGTACGATGGCTTTTTCGGTGACGCAGACCGGATGTCCATGCAGATTATTCTGGAAACGGCGCCCCAGAATCTCCCGGCATTGGATCTCAAATTTGTCGATAATCGTCTGGAGCCTCTGCTGTTCCGCTATCGGGCGCGCAACTTTCCCAATACGCTGGATTATGGTGAACAACAGCGTTGGTTACAGCATCGGCAGGAGGTGTTTACCGCTGAACGCCTGCAGGAATATATTGCTGAACTGGATGCGCTTTATCAGCGTTATGACGGTGATAAACAAAAAACCGATCTGATCAAGGCACTCTTTACGTACGCGCAAACGCTGGCCAGTTAACCGATAGCTGCCGTAAAAAACCACCTGCATAGCAGGTGGCATTGATTTC
>NZ_QDKJ01000028.1:0-9165 GCF_003115815.1 Brenneria roseae subsp. americana
TGGAGGGCGACCCGGACCAGCCGATCGTGACGGGGCGGACATATCATGCTACCAATCCAACGCCCTATGTATTGCCCAACCATAAGACGCGCACATTGCTGCGTACCGATACCCATAAGGGCGTCGGGTTTAACGAACTGCGCTTTGAGGACGAAGCGACCCGCGAGCAGATCTATATCCACGCTCAGAAAGACATGGACGTGGTGATCAACAACATCCATCGCCGGAGCGTCGGTCGGGATCAGCATTTAACGGTGTCCCAGGATCAGTTCCAGCGCGTTGACCGGCACAGCCACCGCACTATCGGGCAGGATGACTTTGAACAGATCGGTCAGGACCATCACCAGTACATCGGTCGTCACTTTGTGCAAAAAGTCGTGCAGTCGTTCAAGCGATTTATCGGCGGCGGTGAGATCACGCGGATCGAAGGCAGCCGCCAGACCACCCTGTCCGGTTCGGAAGAAACCCTGATCGGCGCGCATCAGCATACGGTGGTGAATACTGACAGCTACCTGAAAGCGGCGGATATCGTGTTGGAGGCGGGGCAGGCGTTGACGATCAAGGGGCCGGGCGGCTTTATCAAGCTGGACGGCGCAGGCGTCACCATTTCCGGCACGATCGTCAAAATCAATGACGGCGGCTCGCCCGGAACCGGCACAGCGCCGGTATCCATTGAACCGGATGCGCCTAACAAGCCCACCTTGCCGGAAGCGCCGGATCGGCGTTAAGGAGAACAAGCGATGCCGAGTGCTGCACGTTTAGGTGATAGCTGTGCCGGGCACGGCTGCTTTCCGGCCACGCCGATTATTGAAGGCAGCGGCGATGTCATCATCAACGGCATACCAGCCGCGCGCAAAGGCGACGCGGTGCTGCTGCATGCTTGTCCTTGTCCGAATATGCCGCATGGCGTACACAGCCGGGCGATATCCGCTGGCTCCGGCACCGTTATCATCAACGGCAAGCTGGCGGCGCGCGTGGGGGATGCCATTGGCTGCGGTGGCGCGGTGGCGGCGGGCAGCGGAGACGTAATTATTGGCGATACGCCGTACCAGTCGCCGGTCAGGGCCTGCGCGGAGCAGTCGGCGCAGCGGCGTTCACCGTTGCTGGCGTTGACGCCGATGCTGGCCCCGGCGCTGATGGAATGGGCGCAGGTGGCGGAACTACCGGTGCTGGACGAGGCGCTGACGCTGCTACAGCGTCAGGAACGCTATCTGGCGCGGGCCAAACTGGCAGCCGAATCGGCAACGCTGCCGGGGCTGGCGGACGCGGCGAAACGGCTGGCGTTTAATAACGACAGTATTCTGCGGGCGGAAGCGGCGCAGTATGTTTATCCGGTGGATGAGTTTCGGCGCGGCGTGCTGGCGGCGCTGCCTAAAGCGCCGGTGGGGCTGGAGCTTCTGGAAGGTGAGAACATTCCAGAACTTAGCGGAGCCAAATTTATGGATCCGGATTCAGGATTTGGTGCGGCATTGTTTAAATCGGCCATTAATGGTGAAACCATGCTGACCTATCGGGGAACAAATAATGCGGTCACTGGTGCAAAAGACTGGCTGACCAATGCTGGGCAAGGAGCGGGTTTGGAAACTACTCAATACAAGCAGGCGATGTACTTAGCCAAACAGGTGAAAAGGGCTATCTCACCATTGCCAGTGATTGTTGGGCATTCGTTGGGTGGTGGTTTAGCCTCGGCGGGAGTGGGCATGAGTGGTTTACCCGGCTACACCTTTAATGCGGCAGGTTTGCATGAGAATACTACGATTCGAGCCGGGGGAGCCGACCTTGCTAAGATTAACTCGCTGATTACCACCCAGGCGGTGGATGGTGAAATTTTAACGATGGTGCAAGGTGTTGGTAAGGCGATGGTGCCGGGGCTATTATCCGGCGCTGGCGCGCTAATTGGCGGTTCGGCTGGCGCGGCCATCGGCGGCACAATAGGCGTGGCGACGCTGTTAGGGGGGGCTTTACCAAAAGCGGCGGGGGCCATGCAGTCGCTGCCCGCCTCCGGCGGTTCACCGCTGGCCCGTCATGGTATGGATCAGGTTATTGCCGGTATTGAGAGCCAGAAAAAGGACGATATCGGCAAAATTACCAGCGTACTTAAGGGGACACAATGAAATGGTTGAAATGGGTAGGGATAGTTATTCTGGGATGTTTAACCGCCTGTCAAGCCGGAGGACGCAGTATGCAGGCCAGTGAGTTATTTGAACCGCCGATGGCGGCGCTGTTGCAGAGTATTCAGAAAGGTGATGAAGCCGCTGCCCGGCAGCAACTGTCGCAGGGGCTGGATCTGAATATTCAGGGGAAAGAAGGGATTACCCCGTTGCTGTGGTTGGTTTATGAAACGCAGGACAAGAAAGCGGTACGTTTGGCATTAAAGCTGGGAGCCGATCCAAATTATAAGGATGGTTCTGGTGATAGCATAGTCAACAGGGTATCTGGAGTAAGGGATCCCGACTGGCTGCGTATAGTGTTGGATGCGGGGGGGGATCCAAATTCGATAGGCCGTCTTGGGCAACCTGCGTTATTCAGTGCGATTAACGAAGAGCGCTGGGCAGATATTAAATTATTGGTAGAACGTGGAGCCGATGTTAATTTAACCGATGAACAGAGAACAACTAGCACTCACTATGCAGCTTATCTTGATCTATACGATATCGTGTATTGGTTGATTGAGCAGGGCGCAGATACCACTATTCGTGATCGTACAGGCAGTGATTTAGCCTTTTCAGTAGAAGACAGCCTGTCAATTATGTCCCCCCAATCTCCTCAATATCCCTGGGCGTTAAAAGTAAAACAGCTATTACAGCAACGCGGCGTTAAATTTCCACCGTTATCACCCGCAGAAGTGAGGGAACGCTGGGCAAAAGGAGAGTCGCTTTGAGGCGTTGGTTCAAACTGCTCTTGGCCTGTGTGCCGCTGTTAACCGCCTGTCAAGCCGGAGGACGTAATATGCAGGCCAATGACTTTTTTGAACCGCCGATGGCGGAACTGCTGGAAACTATCCGTAAAGGGGACGAAACTGCTGCTCGGCGGCAGTTGGCGCAAGGACTTGATCTGAATATTTATGGCAAGGAAGGGATTACACCGCTGCTGTGGCTGGTGATGAAGCAGGATCAGGCAGGTGCAAGACTGGCTTTAAAACTGGGTTCGGACCCTAATTTCAAGTCAGGGCATGGTAGTAATGCTGTGAATATGGTAGCAGGAGCAAAATCACCGGAATGGTTGAAAATGATGCTGGATGCCGGTGGTGATCCTAATTCTCGAAATTATAATAAGGTTCCAGCCTTATTTAATGCAATCAACGAGCAACGCTGGGCGGATATCAAACTGTTGATAGAACGCGGGGCGGATATCAATTTAAAAGATGGGCCGAAGAGAAACAGTGCTCTTTATGCTGCCTATGTGAATGAGTATGAAATTGTATATTGGCTGATTGAGCAAGGCGCGGATATTACGATTTATGATGCTGGTGGCGTAAATCTGGCCTATATGGTAGAAGACAGCCTGTCGATTATGTCTCACGACTCGCCACATTATCCTTGGGCGCTGAAAGTCAAACAGTTATTACAGCAGCGCGGCATAAAATTCCCGCCGCTATCCCCGGCGGAAGTTCGTGAACGCTGGGCGAGGGGCGAGTAGCCTTGAGTAATTGGTTAAAACGGATGCTGGTTTGTCTGCCTTTACTGGCCGCCTGTCAAGCCGGAGGACGCAGTATGCAGGCCAGTGAGTTATTTGTGCCGCCAATGGCGGCGCTGTTGCAAAGTATCCGTAACGGTGATGAAACTGTGGCAAGGCAGCAACTGTCGCAGGGGCTGGATCTGAATATTCAGGGAAAAGAGGGCGTTACCCCGTTGCTGTGGTTGATCTATGAGACTCAGGATAAGAAAGCGGTAAAACTGGCATTAAAACTGGGGGTTGATCCGAATTATAAGGACGGTTATGGCGATAGTGCGGTTAATTCGGTATCGGGTGCGAAAGATCCTGATTGGCTTCGTATAATGTTGGATGCGGGAGGTGATCCCAATGCGATTGGACATCTTGGGCAACCAGCGATATTTGGTGCCATCGGTGAAGAACGGTGGGCGGATATTAAATTGCTGATAGAGCGCGGAGCAGATGTAAATTTAGAGGATGGTCAAAAAAGAAATAGTGCACTTTATGCGGCTTATATAAATAAGTATGAAATAGTGCATTGGCTGATTGAGCATGGTGCTCATGTAGACACCTATTCAGCTACTGATGGAAGCCTGGCATGGCGAGTACATGACAGCTTGTCAATTATGTCCCCCCAATCTCCTCAATATCCCTGGGCGTTAAAAGTAAAACAGCTATTACAGCAACGCGGCGTTAAATTTCCTCCCTTGTCCCCCGCAGAGGTAAGAGCGCGCCGTGCGAAAGGTGATCAGCCTTAAAATGGCGAGAAGGTATACGATCGCTAATTCTTTAATTATATATACCCGTCATCTTTCAAGTTGCAGGTGCGTTGGCTGCCCTCACTCACCCCAGTCACTTACTTGAGTAAGCTCCTGGGGATTCACTCGGTTGCCGCCTTCCTGCCTCTCGAAATCTATTGGGTAGAACAGCGATATTAATTTCTGCTTGGAAAAGTTGATTCAGGAATGAATAAATTAACCTCACTAACCCTGTTTGATATTATTCAGCGCGGGACGTCACCGCTTTACGCCATTATTGATGTCATGTGTTATCCTGCGCTGCCAGAATTCTGGCAGATGTTTCAGCCTGCCGCCGCGCCGCTGTGGCGGCAATTGCGGTTTACGCCAGATGCCGGGGAATGGCAACGATGGGCGCCGATTATTGTATTGGTTGAAGAAGGAAAATCCGGAGAAACGCTGTTGCGCTGGATAGCGGAAACGCAATCTATGCGACCGCCCGGTATTACTTTATTGCATTCTGTGCTGTCGCTGGATGAAATAACCCGCTACTGGCAACAAAGAATCGCCTGTATTTATCCTGATGGGACAAAAGCGTTATTTCGTGGTTACAATCCCGACCTATTACGATTATGGTGGGCCACATTAAACGAGATGGGTCAATCCGCTTTTCTTTCTCCTCATGACAGTTTCTATTTGTCGTTAAAAGAAGATGAACGTCTGGTTTATTCCATGTTCGGTGCTGAGAATAATTGTTCTATAGAACAGAGTGATTATTATATTCATCTGAATAGAGAGCAATATTATTTATTGTCGAATGAAAGTCGGTTACATCAGTTGGCTAATCAGCTCTGGCTTTATGCCAGTACGCTATATATTTATCCGCTCGATATTGAAATAGTGAAAACTAAATTTATCAGCGGAATTGCATTGGCCAGACAGCTATACCCTTACGCCCACGACAATGAATGCGAGTCCTGGTCCGCGCACCGTTGGGTGCTGGGCAGCGATTTTTATTTGCATCCCCGATTTATCACTCTGCTTGAACGCAACAATCTGGAAAACAGTATCCGGCTATTTAAAGCGCAACCCCACAGCGTGCAAGACGTCAGGGAATATTACCACCGTCCCGGCTGGATGCGGGGCGAACTGCCAGACATATCGGAGGTTAAGCTATGAGCGAGTCTAGCACTTTTCTGTCCCGCACATCGGAAGAAGATGAAAGCGGATGGCAGGCGCGGATCGCGCAGGGCGGTTGTTTCATGCTTGCGGAGGCGGTGCTGAATGACGCCGTTCCCTGGTTGGCGGAGCGCTGGGGCGGCAGCCTGGAACAAACCCGTCTGTACTGGGGCGAAACCGGGCGTATTCATGCTTCGGTATCGCCTTACTGCATTCCCGTCCACAGCGTCAATTGGCCGCAACTGCGTGAATATCTGCTGGTTCAGGACGGCTGGGGCATTGCGATACAGCTTGAATGGTTTATGCAGGCGTATGGCCCGCTCCAGCAGCTAACGGAATTGATGAAACATCTGCGCGAATGGAGTTGGGTTGCTACCCCGGACGGAGGCAGCGCCATATTACGCATCAGCGACTGGCTGGTGACGTCGAGTCTGCTGGAGGCCAGCGATGCGCGGGAAGCCTGCGCGCTGTTCGGGCCGGTGAAGACGTTTTGCGCTATCGAGCCGTCAGGGAGCGTTCAAACGCTGACGCTGACCGAACGCCAGACGCACGGTCTGTCCGCCCGCGAGCCGCAGCATCTCAGCCCGCGGCAATGGCAGGCGATTATCGAGCCGTCGAAGCGGGGCGTGCTGAACGCGTATATGGCGCATCTGCGGGCGCATCATGTCCGTTGGCGGGAGAACGATGAACCGGCGTTGCTGGATTTTACTCAGCAGCAGGTTGAGCAAGCGCGCCGGCATGGGTTTAACAATGACCGGGATATTGTGCGCTATCTCAGTCTGGCGACGGAAATGGAGCCGGATTTCGTGCGCCAGCCCTGGGCCGAATCGGCGCTCGCCGGGCCGGATGCTGTGGGAATGGAGAGCCGCATGGACCGTTTGTATCGGGCGGCACTGGCGCAACTGGATAACGAAAAAGCATAGCGGGAAGCGAACCATGAATCAGGACAAACAGGCCGCGCTGATGACCAGCGAGGAAGCGGCGGCAAAAAATTTCTCCACCGACAACGAAATCTCCGGCGGCTGCGCTAAATGCGGTTGCGAAGTCATCATCCATTATCACTATGACTCCGGCAGACCGGTGCCCAACGCGCCATTCGTGCTGACCGACAGCAATGAAAAAGAGATACACGGCAAGACGGACGCTAACGGCCTGTGCCATATCTTTGACATGGGGTGCGGTAACTTTGAGCTTCTGCTGGATGAAGGGGATGACGAGTTTCAGCCCAGGGAAACAGTAGAGAATAACCCGGTATTGCAGGCCAACCCGGATTATGCGGTATTGGCGGGGGAGTATTTCACGCTGTTTTTGCTGTTACACAAACAAGGGTTGCTGGAATATGACGCGGATGACAGCGACGACAGCACCGTTGATATCGACAATACGGGCTTTTTGGGGGGTATTTTCAGCGGTATCCCGCCGGAATATCGGCAGTCATATGACCGGTTCTGGGAACTGGATAAAAAAATCAATGCCGGCAGTATCGAACTGAAGCGGGCGATCAACAAAATTCATCAGAGTCAGTTGGCGGCAGAGGTGGCGGACAATAGTGACGGCACCTCCGCCGCCGTGTTGCTGGTCTGTGAAATCGCGCTGGGGTTTATTCCGGTGGTGGGGCAGGCGCTGGATGTGTATGCGATAGGGGAGTGGGGTTGGCGCTCGTATAAAGAACCCGCCAAACTGGACGACACGCTGCACATTGCCGAGGGGGCGCTGTGCGCCATCGGGGTGATACCGGGGCTGGGGGATGCGCTCAAAGTCAGCGGCCGGGCCATTATCCGGGCGTTGGAGAAGGGCTCGCCGGAAGCGATACAGTTCGCTATCAGGGTTATTCGCGGGTTGTCCGACGGCAATCTGGTGAAAGGGCTGGCCAAGCTGCGCGGCGAATTACGCAATTATGGCGCGCAGGCGAAAGCCTTGCTGCAAAACCTTATCGCGGCGCTGAAAAAAATGCTGGCGGAGTCGCAGGCCAAAGGCGGCTGGATGGTCGCTATGATGAAAGACAGCATCGTCGGGATCATTAAAACGCTGGATGATTTGCTGAAGAAATTCGATGCGGCCCTGACGGAGATTGAGTCAAAGATAACTGAATTTATTGGCAAGGTGGTGACGCGAAAATCCGGCTCGGCACGTAGCAAGAGCGCGCAGAATAAAACCGAGGACACCAATGCGGGCAGAAGTAAGGATGAAGCCACTGACGCGGATACGAAAGCGAAGGATAGCGCGCAACAGAAGGATGGGCAGCTTTGTACGACGGAAAGCGTATGTAAGAACGACCCGGTGGACGTGGCGACCGGGTATGTGGTGGACTGGCGGACGGACGCAGTTATCGACGGCAGCCTGCCGGTTACCATAAAGCGCTATTACCGTTCCGGCGGAGAGCGTTATCCCGGATTACTGGGGCGGCTGTGGCGCAGCGAATGGGACATGCGCCTGTCGCTATCGCAGGGCGTCGTTACCCTGTTGGACGGGGAATTTAATCAGGCCGTCTTCGCCAGCCCGAAAGAGGGGGAAGACAACCGCTCGCCGTCAAACCCGGTGTGGCGGCTGGGGCGGCATCAAGGGAGGCTGGTGCTGCGTCACCGCAATGGTCTGCGCTATGGTTTCGAGCACTGCTGCGGAAAAGCGCTTTTTCTGACTTCAATCGAAGATGCTCAGGGCAACCGCGTCTCGCTGCTGTGGGAACGGGGGACGTTGCGCTGGTTGGCGTTGCCGGATGGATGTCTGATTCATGTGGAGACAGAGCGCAAACGCATTACGTCATTGACCCTGTGTACGGCAGAGCGTCGGCCGGTACGCCAGCTGGCAACCTATACCTATGATCGGCAAGGATATCTGACTGGCGTGCGGGCCGGCGACGGTCGCAATTTTGATTATCGTTATTCGCCGGAAGGCTGGCTGCTGCGCTGGTCCGATCTGGCGCATACCTGGGTGGAGCATGACTACGATGAAAAAGGCCGAGTAACCTTATGTCGCGCCGCCGAAGGCTATTGGACAGGGCATTTTAGCTATGACGATGACGCGCTGACCACGCATTACCACAACGGTTTCGGCGGCATCACATCCTTTGTGCGCGACGGGCGCAACAACATTCTTCTCCGGCGGGAAGCGGACGGCGGCGAAACGCATTATCAGTGGGAAAACAACCAGTTAATCGCCGAGATAGATCCGCTGGGCAACCGTACCGAATACCAGCGCAACGGTTGGGGACAGGTCACGGCGGTCACGCTGCCGGACGGCGCGGTACACCGCTATGAATATAACGATGACGGACAACTGCTGGCCTATACCGATCCGCTGGGCAGCGTCTGGCAGTACCAGCGCAATGCGCAGGGGCAACTGATCGAGGTGAACGACCCGGAAGGGCGCGAGTGGCTGCACAGCTACACGGCGCAGGGCCAACTGGAGACAATCATCGGGCCGGACGGGGTGTTGCAGCGCTACCGGTATAACGCGCGCGGGCTGCTAAGCGGCATCGAGCGTGACCATCTGCCTGCGCTGCGGTTTTTCTACGACGAGCATGACCGCCTGATGGAACGGCATATCGCCCGCGCGCAGGGCGTGCAGGTGCGTCGCTGGAAGTACGAAGGGTTGC
>NZ_QDKJ01000029.1:0-6690 GCF_003115815.1 Brenneria roseae subsp. americana
CAAAGACCATGCCATCTTTTATCTGATTGTTTTTAAAGTAAAATCCCTTAACTCAAATTTTCCCTAAGTCAAATTTAAGCAAAAAGTTGCGCGAACTGCGCATTTCGTTTGCAAACATTGCGCAAAAAGTGATTTATGCTGGGAAGTGAGCAAGAAGTTGCGCAGAATTGGCACTTACTCTGAAAGTTTGACTTAATGATGTGAGACCACAGTCTTTTTGTAAGTTATCACCTATCAATATAGAGGAAAACGCTCACCAAACCGCCATTAATCATTATGCAGCTAATTATTGTTATCATGGTTTTGGCTAAATCAAGGAACAGAACAAATTTAACTTATCGGGTTTGTGCCCTTGGCAAAATTCATCAGCGGGGGATCCCCCCGACTTTGTTGAATTAACCGAGCCTTTGATAAGCGCAACAATCAGAACGCTACAGTTTCCTACACATCGTGACGCACTGTGGCTAAGCAAAAGTTTACAATAACCAACTGGAAAACCAACAACAAGAGCTTGTCCAACGCGGTTACTGACTATCTGGCTCGACGGAACGATCGGCATTGCTCAGTCCGGTTAGTGATTTGTGATTTTTGGCGATTGATCAGATCGCAAAAATCGGACTGAGTACTTAAAAAAAATAGTAGTCCTGATGGAAAGTGCTTGGCCATATATCAGGCAGTTCATAATCTTTAGCGGCGGGTTTTGCTTTTTGTACTGCGACGGCAGAAAGCAGACGGTGTGCTGCGGTCATCGTGCCCCCCTTGGTTGTCGTTAGAAGCCAAACAACGGGAATGGTGTAATGTCCTCCTTTTCTCAGTCACAAAACCAAAATGGCCTACGAAATTTCTCTTTCCGGCGCGTAGGCCATTTTGTGGGCCATTTCGCGCCGGATACCCCGCTATCCCAGGGGGATCATAGAGACGAAAAAAAACCGCATGCCTTTGACAGCGATACGGTTTTCATTCATCCAGAGATGTATAGGAACATCCCGGAATAGGTAAGTGGCGGAACGGACGGGACTCGAACCCGCGACCCCCTGCGTGACAGGCAGGTATTCTAACCGACTGAACTACCGCTCCACTCTGTGCTCATCGAGCGGGAGGAATACTAAGATGATGGTACTATTACGTCAATGGTTTTTATAACTAACCGATTCTGTTTGCTTATAATTTCATCTCAACGATTATTCCCTCGCCGATAAAGCGCTACTCATTGCGCCACAGGCAACTTCCCCCTTTCTTCGCAATCAGATCCAAACGCTTTTCATGTGCGAATAATTCCTCTTCATTAGCATAGAGAACCTTCAATGCCGATGCAGGGCGAGTAATGCGCTGAATAGTTTCACTCTCATTTTCCTGCCGCTGCGCCTCACCTTCCATTGAGAACGCCAACGATGTCTGGCCGCCGGTCATCGCCAGATAGACTTCCGCCAGAATCTCGGCATCCAGCAATGCGCCGTGCAGCGTTCGCTTACTGTTATCTATCTGATAACGATCGCATAGTGCATCCAGATTATTGCGTTTGCCGGGGAAGATCTTACGCGCCATCAACAGGCTATCGGTGATCTTACAGAATGTTTCCGTCTTCGGGATATCCCGATTCAGCATACGGAACTCATAATCCATAAAGCCGATATCAAACATTGCGTTATGGATAACGAGTTCGGCGCCCCGGATAAAATCGAGAAAATCATCGACAACGTCGGCGTAAGTTGGCTTATCCGCTAAAAACTCATCGCTGATACCGTGTACGTTGTACGCTTCAGGATCGATTAAACGATCGGGTTTGATATAAACATGAAAATGGCGACCAGTCAGACGACGGTTGATAACCTCAACGGCGCCAATTTCAATAATTTTATGCCCTTCGTAGTGGACCCCCAGTTTATTCATACCGGTGGTTTCAGTATCCAGGACGATTTGTCGCGTAATTTCAGTGCTCATCGTTTTCGTTTATGTCAGACTTGCCGTTTTCACCATAAGGGAGAGTCTACCAGAGATGCTTAAACAGGTAGAAATTTTCACCGACGGATCTTGTTTGGGGAATCCGGGACCAGGCGGTTACGGTGTATTATTGCGTTACAAACAGCATGAAAAAACGTTGAGCGCCGGCTATCGATTAACCACCAATAACCGAATGGAACTGATGGCGGCCATTGCTGCGCTTGAAACGCTGACCTCTCCGTGTGAAGTGGTGTTAAGTACCGATAGTCAGTATGTGCGCCAGGGAATCACCCGTTGGATTCATAACTGGAAAAAACGCGGCTGGAAAACCACAGATAAAAAACCGGTAAAAAATGTCGACCTCTGGCAACGCCTTGATTCGGCGATACAACGCCACACCTTGCGCTGGGAATGGGTAAAAGGACATGCCGGACACCCGGAAAATGAGCGCTGTGATGAACTGGCCCGTAGCGCCGCCAATGCCCCAACGCTTGATGACGTTGGTTACAAACCTGAATAACGGCATCCCTCAACGCCGATAGATTTTCGTCGCGCCGACCGTGCGGCGCAACGGCGCCTTGCGTAATTTGGCACGCATCGGCGTAGCAATCAGCGGAATCGTCCTTTTGCGCGCCACAAGCAATGTAATGCAGCCAAAAACAGGAAAATGCTTGTTCAACTTTCCTTTGTTTCTTCGCCATGGCGTAACATGAAAACTGGCGTGGTGTACCACCTCATAGTTCAGCAAAGCAAGCCAATCCATCATCCTCATTTGCGTAAACATTCGGCTGCAATAAGGCTGTCGCTTGTTCAATTTGGGGATAAGTTTGGCCAATCCAACAAAACTGATCGGATTGAAGCTACTCAATATCAACCAGCCATCGTCAATTAATACGCGATCAACTTCACGCAAGATGCGGTGAGGATCTGAAGAATAAGACAGCGTTTGAGCCAGCAAACACGCATCAACCGACTTTTCAGAAAAGGGTAACTGATGCGGGTCAGCAATAATCTGTAAGTTATTGCCGCAAGGGCCAACATTAACCTGATGTGAAATCGAACATTCACTCACGGTAATCTCTGCGCTCAACTGCCCTATTTTGAGTAGATGGAAACCAAACAACTTAGGCCACCAGGGGAGTAATGCCTGTTCAAGTGATTCACGGTAGTATTGACCACAGGTGATATCATCCCATGAACCCGGGGTAATCAGAGTCTGAGGGGTTTGCGCTGGCTTCATGTTCTATTATCTTCCTCAGGCTGATAGCAAAACGAGGTAATCGATGAATCTTATCAGTATTCCCGCACTTCAGGACAACTACATTTGGCTATTGAGTAACAAAGAAAATCACTGCGTGATTATCGATCCCGGCGAGGCAGAACCGGTGTTAAAAGCGCTGCAAGAATACCAGCTTTCTCCTGAGGCTATTTTACTTACGCATCACCATCAAGATCACGTCGGCGGCGTGGGCCAACTCGTCGAAAAATATACGAATCTGCCCGTTTTCGGCCCTGCGGAAACGGCAAAAAGCGGCGCAACCACCATCATTAATGCTGAAAAAACCATCAAATTGTTAAATTCGGAATTTTCTGTATTCGATGTTCCAGGCCACACAATTGGTCACATTGCATACTACCACCATCCGTTTTTATTCTGCGGCGATACGCTTTTTTCCGCCGGCTGCGGCAGAATATTTGAGGGCACGCCAAATCAAATGTTTGAATCTATTCAAAAAATATCAAAATTTCCTGATGACACGCTGATTTGTTGTGCGCATGAATATACGCTCTCAAACTTAGAGTTTGCTCACACAATATGGCCAGAAGAACCAACTATTGAGGCCTACCTTTATAAAATCAGTCAGATACGAAAAAAATCACAATCAAGTTTACCTACAACGCTAGGGTTAGAGCGAAAAATCAATCTTTTTTTACGCTGCCATGAAATTGATTTAAAAAGAAAAATATCATCAGAACCCGAAAGCATAGAGAATTGGGAAGCTTTTGCCCTGCTACGTAGCAAGAAAGACTGCTTCTAAAGGTTTATGTTGTGCTGATTCGCTAATCAAAGTATTATTGCTCGTCTTTTAAACAACTATTGACATACATATGAAGGCTAAAGCGATGATATTCGCTTCTGTCTTGTTAGTCGGTTGTCAGGTTTCCCCCCAAGATACCTCTCAACCCAAACAGCATGCACAGAGTCTGTCTTCGGCAGGTCAAAGTGAAGCAGGAAAGTACGCAGATGGTCGAGAGACCTCGGCGCGATGGCTGGATGATGATAGCCTCGCGCAACGAGATCTGTGGAACTTCATTGGCGACGAGTTGAAGATGGAGGTTCCGGATAACGCCCGGATCCGCGAGCAAAAAACGCGTTATTTAAAAAATAAGAGCTATCTCCACGATGTAACATTACGGGCAGAGCCGTACATGTACTGGATAGTCGAGCAGATTAAGCAACGTAAAATGCCGATGGAACTGGTACTGCTACCCATAGTGGAGAGCGCTTTTGACCCTCAAGCCACATCATCCGCCAACGCCGCAGGGCTATGGCAGATAATCCCTGGCACGGGGCGCAATTATGGTTTGACCCAAAACCAATGGTATGACGGACGTCGTGACGTAGTCGCGTCTACGACCGCTGCACTGGATATCATGCAGCGTCTTAACACCATGTTCGACGGTGACTGGTTGTTGACAGTCGCTGCTTATAACAGTGGTGAAGGTCGTGTCATGCAAGCGGTTAAAGCAAATAAAGCAAAGGGAAAATCAACAAATTTCTGGGCATTGACGCTACCACGTGAAACGTCAATCTATGTTCCCAAAATGTTGGCCCTGAGCGATATTCTTAAGAATAGCAAAAAATACGGCGTTAACCTGCCCAAACCAAACGAAAGCCGCGCATTGGCCAGAGTGGACCTTGGACAGCAAATGCAATTGACGCAAGCAGCAGAAATGGCAGGCTTGTCGTTGACCAAGCTAAAGAGCTATAACTCAGGTTACAAGCGTAATGTGACGGCACCAAATGGTCCACATTACATCATGGTACCGAAAGCTCACGTTGAGCAGTTGAAGGGTTCGCTGGCAGATGGTGATATTGCCGCAATCCAGCAACCTACTCGTTTAGCACAATCAACGGCAGATTCGCAGTATAAGGTTCGCTCCGGCGATACGTTGTCGGCGATTGCAGCTCGGCTGAATGTTAGCACCAAAGATTTACAAAGCTGGAATAATCTACGGAGTGCAAGCACACTCAAGATTGGACAGACGTTGCAAATTGCCAAGGTGGCGAACAACAGCAGTAACAGTAAAGGCGATTCAATCACCTATCAGGTTCGTAAAGGTGATTCACTTGCCAGCATTGCCAAGCGCCACGGAGTGAATATTGCAGATGTTATGCGCTGGAATACGGTTATTAACAAGAATGCCAATATCCAGCCAGGCGACAGACTGACGCTCTATGTCAGTAATGGTACAAGGCCTGACTCTTAAATAGCGCATAAAAAAACCGCCTTTTAGGCGGTTTTTTTTCGTTGCTAACAAAAGCGGCCATCTCATCTAAGCTGAAATTCTACCAGCAAAGGATTGTGATCCGATGCCTGCGTCACCAGAATTGAAGACTGGACGACATCCAACCCACTATAGAATACGAAGTCCAGAGGGCGCCCAAATGCTCTACGGCGATGATCGTCAATAAAACCTACCTCTTGCAACGCCATGCGCGTAGCAAAGCGATAAAGCGCATTAATCCGGGGCTGACTCCAGGCATTAAAGTCACCCGCCATAATAGCGGGGCCACGGTGATGGCTAAGCAACTCACCAATCGACTCAAGCTGCTTACTGTATACTTCAACACCGAAACTGAAATTTACCGCATGAATATTGATCACCATCAGTTGTCGACCATCATGCAACAAATACACCGTCACCAGCGCAGACTTCGATAAACGCAGTAATGGCTCTCTTTCACGCAGCGGGCAACAATACATAGGCTGAGCGGCCGACAGCGTCATTACGCCTGAAGGATGCTGTGGCAAGACAACGGCCGGAACCTGATCGGTAGAAAGATAGTTAGATGTTGCAAAACGAATAAGCTCTGGCGTGCTCTGTGCCTCCTGCAATAGAACCAGCTGGGTATCTTTGCCGAAATTCTGCAAAACAGAAAGCCAGTTCACTCTTTGCTGCTTAAAGATGTTCCACACCATGACGCGCAAAACATTCTGCTCAAGCAACAATGGCCCTGTTGGTAGCACTTGTTCCAGAGGAAACATTTGCCGGGGTGGGAAGATACGTTCTGCCGGTTGCCCAGCAACATATCTCATCGCATAGTTTTTTTTTCGCACGCCTCGCCTGCTATAAATTTCAGTACGCCAATGCAACAACTTGAGCAGAGGTACTCTTCTGTTATAGGGATTTTATATCAGACTTTCAATGCATGACGGCCGTTAAGCAAAGAAAATATGAAACAGACTGCGAAAACGAGCTGCTATTCATGGCATATGATGCCTGATGCCGACACATTCTTATGAAATCACCAGCACTATGATTGTAGTAGCAGGTTTGGTACTGGTTTGAGGATCGACAAAAACCGTACGACAATCGGGTGGACAAGCGTAAGAAAACAATCGCCAAAGATGTTCTCAAATATTTTGACGTTATAAATACAAAAAGCCCTGAGTCTAAACTCAGGGCTTATGCAATAAGTGGCGGAACGGACGGGACTCGAACCCGCGACCCCCTGCGTGACAG